>NZ_JAIUKB010000029.1:0-51632 GCF_020176785.1 Saccharopolyspora sp. 6V
TTTACCCCCCACGCGCTCAACCCGCCTGAGATATCGCCCTTGGGTGTCACCCCAATACACCCCCCCCCCCGGGGCCCCCCCCGGGGGGGGGCCCGGGGGGGGGGGCGGCGGGCCCCCCCCCCCCCCCCGGACCGGTCACTCCCGCTCGGACAGCGTGACTTCCACGCCCCCGGCGAAGTCGGCGGCCACGTTGTAGATGAACGCGCTCACCGTCGCCAGCGCCGTGAACAGCACGATGTTGATCGCCCCGATGATGGAGGCGACGCCGAACACGCGGCCCGCGCTGATCAGCTCTTCGCTGGCGGCGTCCTCCGGCGAGGTGAGCTCGGTGAACGTGCCGTTCAGCGAGTCCCACACGCCCATGCCGTCGAGCACCCCGTAGAGCACGGCGACCGCGATCATCCAGACGAAGAACATCGCCACGCTGAGCACCAGGGCCAGCTTCAGCACCGACCACGGGTCGAGCCGCTTGACCTGGAGGCTCGCCCGCCGCGGTCCCCTGCTGGGCCGGCGGGCGCTGGTGGACTGCGCGCCCGGCCGAGCGGCCGCGCCGAAGTTCACCGCGGTGCGGCCGTCCGCTCCCTGCTTCGGGATCTCGGTGCGGACCGTCTCCTGGTCGTGCCCGGGCTTCGGGATCCCCTGGGTCTGCGCGGTGTCGAAACCGGGCTGGGCTTCGGCACCGCCGTCGGCGCTGCCGGCCCCGGCTCCGGTGCGCTGCCACGGCGGCGGCGCCTCGGTGCCCTCGAAGGTCTCCGAACCGTTCGGCTTCGAGCTCGCCTCGCCGTTGCCGTCGGCCGCGGCCGACGTGTCGCCGTCGCCCCCGGTCGCAGCGGTCTGCCCGGTCATCACCGAGGTGTGCTGGGAGTTCTGGCCGTTGGTCGGTTCGGCATCCTGGTCACCCGGGTGCCCGTCCGGACGCTCCGGCTTCTCGGAAGATGTCACGAGAGATCCTTCATGATCGTCATCGGCGGTCGCTACTTCGTCGGCTCAGGCCCGGCGGCGTCCGGATCGGCGGCCTCGTCGGCGCTGCGCGCGATGGCCACCACCGAAGTCCCGTCGCCCAGGTTCATCAGACGCACCCCCTTCGTCTGCCTGCCTGCCTTGCGAACCTCCTTGGCGGTGGTCCGGATGACGCCGCCGGTGGAGGTGATCGCGTAGAGCTCATCGTCCAGGTCGACGATGAGCGCCCCGACAAGCCTCCCACGTTTGCGGTCGTACTGAACGGTGAGCACGCCCTTGCCGCCGCGGCCCTGGACCGGGTAGTCGTCGATCTCCGTCCGCTTGGCGTAACCGCCGTCGGTGGCGACCAGCACGAACCGGCCGGCCCGGACGACGCCCATCGCGAGCAGCTCGTCGCCCGCGTTGAACCGCATGCCGAGCACGCCTGACGTGGCGCGGCCCATGGGGCGCAGCGCTTCGTCGGTGGCGTGGAACCTGATCGACTGCCCTTCGGCGGAGACCAGCAGCAGGTCGTCCTCCTCGGAGCACAGCACCGCGCCGACCAGCTCGTCCTCGTCCTTGAGGTTCACCCCGATGAGTCCACCCGAACGGTTCGAGTCGAAGTCGGTGAGCCGGGACTTCTTCACCAGGCCCGCCTTGGTGGCCAGCACCAGGTACGGGGCGGCGGTGTAGTCCTTGATCTGCATGACCTGGGCGATGTGCTCGTCCGGCTGGAACGCGAGCAGGTTCGCCACGTGCTGGCCGCGGGCGGTGCGGTTCGCCTCGGGCAGCTCGTAGGCCTTCGCCCGGTACACCCGGCCCTTGTTCGTGAAGAACAGCATCCAGTCGTGCGTGGAGCAGACGAAGAAGTGCGAGACGATGTCGTCCTGCTTGAGCTGCGCGCCCTGCACGCCCTTGCCGCCGCGCTTCTGCGCGCGGTACAGGTCGGTGCGGGTCCGCTTCGCGTAGCCGGTGCGGGTGATCGTGACGACGACGTCCTCGTCGGCGATGAGGTCCTCCATGGAGACCTCGCCCTCGTAGGGCACGATCTTGGTGCGGCGGTCCTCGCCGTACTTCTCGACGATCTCCATGAGCTCGTCGCGGATGATCTGCCGCTGCCGCTCCGGCTTCTCGAGGATGTCCTTGTAGTCCTCGATCTCCAGCTCCAGCTCGGCGAGCCGATCGATGATCTTCTGGCGCTCCAGCGCGGACAGCCGCCGCAGCTGCATCTCCAGGATCGCGTCGGCCTGCACCTCGTCGACGTCGAGCAGCCCGATCAGCCCGGTGCGGGCCTCGTCCACGGTCGGCGACCGGCGGATCAGCGCGATCACCGCGTCCAGCGCGTCCAGCGCCTTGACCAGGCCGCGCAGCACGTGGGCGCGCTCCTCGGCCTTGCGCAGCCGGAAGCGGGTGCGCCGGACGATGACCTCGATCTGGTGCGTGACGTAGTACCGGATCACCTGGTCGAGGCGCAGCGTGCGCGGCACGCCCTCGACCAACGCCAGCATGTTCACGCCGAACGTGGTCTGCAGCTGGGTGTGCTTGTAGAGGTTGTTCAGCACCACCTTCGGGATCGCGTCCCGCTTCAAGGTGATGACGATGCGCATGCCGCGTCGGCTGTTGGACTCGTCGGCGATGTCCGAGATGCCGGTGAGCTTGCCGTCGCGGTGCATGGCCGCGATGTTCTCGATCAAGTTGTCCGGGTTGACCTGGTAGGGCAGCTCGGTGACGATCAGCGAGGTGCGGCCCTTCGCGTCCTCCTCCACGGAGACGACCGAGCGCATCTTGATGGAGCCGCGGCCGGTGCGGTACGCGTCCGCGATGGCGTTGGTGCCGAGGATCAGCGCCCTGGTCGGGAAGTCCGGCCCCTTGATGAGCCTGATCAGCTCTTCGAGGAGCGTCTCGTCGTCGACCTCGGGGTTCTCCAGCAGGTAGACCACGCCGTCGGCGACTTCCCGCAGGTTGTGCGGCGGGATGTTCGTCGCCATCCCGACCGCGATGCCGCTACCGCCGTTGACCAGCAGGTTCGGGATGCGGGCCGGGAGGACGTCCGGTTCCTGGGTCCGACCGTCGTAGTTGTCGGAGAAGTCGACGGTGTCCTCTTCGATGTCGGCGAGCATGTGCATCGCCAACGGCTTCAACCGCGACTCGGTGTACCGCATGGCGGCCGCCGGGTCGTTGCCCGGCGAACCGAAGTTGCCCTGCCCGTCGATCAGCGGGTGCCGCATCGCCCACGGCTGCGCCAGGCGCACCAGGGTGTCGTAGATCGCCGAGTCGCCGTGCGGGTGGTAGTTGCCCATCACCTCGCCGACGACGCGGGAGCACTTCACGTACCCCCGGTCCGGGCGGAAGCCGGAGTCGTACATCGCGTACAGCACGCGGCGGTGCACCGGCTTGAGGCCGTCCCGCACGTCCGGCAGGGCGCGCGCGACGATGACGCTCATCGCGTAGTTGATGTAGGAGTTCTGCATCTCCTGCTGGATGTCGACCGGTTCTACGCGGCCGTGTTCCGGCGGCAGGATTTCCGTCACGGGTGGAAGTTCCTTTCAGGCGGGTGGGGCGGGTTCCTGCGCCGGCGCGACGCGGGCGAGCGTCCGGGGAGGCTCGCCGGGGGCGCGGCGTGCCGGGCGCGGTGGCCCGGCGACGGCGGTCGATCCCGTCCGTGCTGGCGGGTCCGGGATCAGACGTCGAGGAAGCCGACGTCCTTGGCGTTGCGCACGATGAACGAGCGGCGCGCCTCGACGTCCTCGCCCATGAGCACGCTGAACAGCTCGTCGGCGGTGGCGGCGTCGTCCAGCGAGACCTGCATGAGCAGCCGGGTGTCCGGGTCCATGGTGGTCTCCCACAGCTCCTGCGGGTTCATCTCGCCGAGACCCTTGTAGCGCTGGATGCCGTCGTCCTTCGGCAGCTTGCGGCCGGCCGCCGCGCCCGCCTCCAGCAGCCCGTCGCGCTCGCGGTCGGAGTAGGCGAACTCCGGCTCCGAGCGCGGCCACTTGATCTTGTAGAGCGGCGGGCGGGCCAGGTAGACGTGCCCGTTCTCGATCAGCGGGCGCATGAACCGGAACAGCAGGGTCAGCAGCAGCGTCCGGATGTGCTGGCCGTCGACGTCGGCGTCGGCCATCAGCACGATCTTGTGGTACCGCAGCTTCGAGAGGTCGAACTCGTCGTGGATGCCGGTGCCCAGCGCGGTGATGATCGACTGGACCTCGTTGTTCTTGAGGACCTTGTCGATCCGCGCCTTCTCCACGTTGATGATCTTGCCCCGGATCGGCAGGATCGCCTGGAAGCGCGACTCCCGGCCGTCCTTCGCCGAACCGCCCGCGGAGTCGCCCTCCACGATGTAGAGCTCGCACTCGTCGGGCTGGTTGGACTGGCAGTCCTTCAGCTTGCCGGGCAGGCCGCCGATGTCCATCGCGCTCTTGCGCCGGACCAGTTCCTTCGCCCGGCGGGCCGCCATCCGCGCCTGCGCCGAACCGACCGCCTTGTTGATGATCGTCTTGGCGTCGGCGGGGTTGCGCTCGAACCAGTCGTTGAGCCACTCGAAGGACGCCGTCTGCACGAACGACTTGACCTCGGTGTTGCCCAGCTTCGTCTTCGTCTGGCCCTCGAACTGCGGCTCCCGGACCTTCACCGACACGATCGCGGCGAGGCCCTCGCGGACGTCGTCACCGGTGAGGCTGCCGTCCTTCTCCTTGAGGAGCTTCTTCTCCTTCGCGTAGGCGTTGACCACGCGGGTCAGCGCCGAGCGGAAGCCCTCCTCGTGGGTACCGCCCTCGTGCGTGTTGATCGTGTTCGCGAAGGTGTAGACCGACTGGTTGTAGCCGGAGTTCCACTGCATCGCGACCTCGACCTCGACGCCGGTGCCGGAGGCGCTGAAGGCGACGGCCTTCTTGTGGATCGGCTCCTTCGTCGCGTTGATGTGCTTGACGAAGTCCTCAAGCCCGCCCGGGTAGTGGAAGGTCCGTTCCGAGGCGCGCGCCGACCGGCCGCCCGCGTCTTCGCCGGACTCGTCCTCCTCGGCGATGCGCTCATCGCGCAGCACGATGGTCAGCCCCTTGTTCAGGAACGCCATCTCCTGCAGGCGCCGCGACACCGTCTCCGCGTTGTAGCGGGTGGTCTCGAAGATGTTCGGGTCCGCCCAGAAGGTGATCGAGGTACCGGTGCGCTTGGTGCCCTCGCCCTTCTGCACGTCGCTGACCGGCTTGGAGTCCTCGTAGCGCTGGCGCCACACGCTGCCGTCGCGGTAGATCTCCGCTTCCAGCGCGGACGAGAGGGCGTTCACCACCGACACGCCGACGCCGTGCAGACCACCGGAGACGGCGTACGAGTCACCGCCGAACTTGCCGCCCGCGTGCAGCACGGTGAGCACGACCTCCAAGGTCGGCTTCTTCTCCACGGGGTGCATGTCCACCGGGATGCCGCGGCCGTCGTCGGTGACGCGGACGCCGCCGTCGGCCAGCAGGGTCACCTCGACGGTCGTCGCGTAACCGGCCATCGCCTCGTCGACGGAGTTGTCCACCACCTCCCACACGAGGTGGTGCAGGCCGCGCTCACCGGTGGAACCGATGTACATGCCGGGACGCTTGCGGACGGCTTCCAAGCCCTCAAGCACGGTGATGGACGACGCGCTGTATTCGTTCTTCTTCGATGCCACGGGCCTCGGTGTCTCCTCGAACCGGCAATGTGTCTGGGTGGCCCGGCCGCGTCGGCGACCGCCCTGCGGCGCCCGCGCACGGGCGCCCACCACGGCGGGCACGGCTCGTCGTCCGGTCCTGGGCACGGCCGCGACCGGCGGTCGAAGCGCGGTGCGGACGTGCGGGCCGGGCGTCCGGCGGCGCAGGACGCCGCACCCACCCTGACGATTCTACTGGGTGTCCCCGACAGGAGTGCGGCAAGGACACCCCTGAATTCCTCACAGAGCCGAGAACTCGGATCGGGACACCATCCGAGACCCGCGAGCGCGTCCGCGCGGCTCCTGCGCGGGCTCGTCGGGGCTCAGCCGTAGGTGTCCCGCGGCCCGCGGCCGGGGACGTGCCGGGGCCCGTGCCGCCAGCTCGGTGCCGCCGGGCCCTGCACCTTGATCTTGCGGACCACGCCCTTGCCCACCCCGTCGGCGATGCGCTGCAGGATCTGCCGCTGCAGCAGGCGCAGCTGGGTGGCCCACGCCGTCGACTCGGCCTGCACCGTCAGCTCCCCGTCGGAGAGCGCGACCGGCTTCGTGTGCTCCGCGATGTCCCCGCCGACCAGGCCGTTCCATCGCGCGAACACCTGCCCGCCGGAGAGCCGGTCGTTCCAGCCGTGCTCGGTGGCCAGCCGGGAGGCCAGCCTGCCCAGCGGCTGCGGATCCCGTTCGTCCGCGCCCGGCCCCGACCAGCGGCGGCGCCGGCGGGAACCACCGGAGCCCAGCACGCTGCGCCGGGTGCGGCGCTGCGACTTCGACTTCTCCTTCGCCGCCTGCAGCGCGGCCCGCGCCAGATCCGATCCGTGCAGCTCAGCGCCGTCGGAACCGGCCGCGGGAAGCTCCGCCGAGCCGGCCTCGGCGGCGTCCGATCGCTCCGCGCGCTCGCCCGATGTCATCGAGTTATCCACACCATCCACAGCCTTATCCCCAGTTGTGGGTAACTCCGGGGGATGACGTTCACCCTGCGTGTGCCGCGCTCACCGGCGGCGCCCGGCAACTCACCCGACACGGCGCACCTCCCCGTCGCGGACGTCGAAGCGGGTGCCCTTCAACTCCTCGGGCACGTCCTCCCCCACCGCCGCGGTGACCAGCACCTGCTCGGCACCGCCGACCAGTTCGGCCAGCCGCGAGCGGCGCCGCCGGTCCAGCTCGGCGAACACGTCGTCCAGGATCAGCACCGGCTCCGCGCCATCCTCGGTGAGCAGGTGGTACGAAGCCAGCCGCAACGCCAGCACGAACGACCACGATTCGCCGTGGCTCGCGTAGCCCTTCGCGGGCAGCTCGCCGAGCACCAGCTCCAGGTCGTCGCGGTGCGGCCCGACCAGCGACACCCCGCGCTCCAGCTCCTGGCCGCGCACCCGTTCCAGCTCCGCGAGCAGCGCCGACTCCAGCTCGGCCCGGTCGGCCCGCACGCCCTGCGGCACCCCGTACCCGGCGGGCAACGAGTCTCCGAGGCTGCTGCGGTAGCGCACGTCCGCGACCCGGCCGGCCGGCGCGCTGTCCGTCCCGGTCTCCGCCACGCTGGCATAAGCGCTGGTCACGTGCGGGGCGATGTCCGCCACCAGGTCCAGCCGGGCCGCCAGCAGGTCGGCGCCGTGCGCCGCGAGGTGCCCGTCCCAGATCTCCAGCGTCCGCAGGTCCGGCGCCGGACCGCCCCGGCGCGCCGCGCCCGCCGACTTCAGCAGCGCGCTGCGCTGGCGCAGCACCCGCTCGTAGTCCGCGCGCACCCCCGCGTACCGCGGCGACCGCGACACCAGCAGCTCGTCCAGGAACCGCCGCCGCTCCCCCGGGTCCCCGCGCACCACCGCCAAGTCCTCCGGCGCGAACAGCACGGTGCGCAGGATGCCCAGCACGTCGCGCGGCTTGCCCGGGGCACCGCGGTTGATCCGCGCCCGGTTCGCCTTGCCCGGCGTGATCTCCAGGTCGACCAGCAGCTCCCGGCCGCCGTTGACCACCGCCGCGCGCACGAACGCGCGCTGCGCGCCGTAGCGCACGAGCGGCGCATCGCTGGACACCCGGTGCGAGCCGAGCGTGGCGACGTACCCCAGCGCCTCGACCAGGTTCGTCTTGCCCTGGCCGTTGGACCCGACCAGCACGCTCGCCCCCGGTTCGAAGGCCAGGTCGGCCTGCGGCCACGAGCGGAAGTCGGTCACTTGCAGATGTCGGACGTACACAGCGCTCCACGGGATTTGGTCGCGCGGACGGCACCCGCGCGGCCGGGCACGTGGTGAGGTGACCCGCGCGGAGTCACCTCACCGACATGTCACCTTGTCGACACGGCGACCCGGCTCAGCCCTCGTTGGTCTCCACCGCGTGCCCGCCGAACTGGTTGCGCAGCGCGGCGACCGCCTTCATCGCGGGCGAGTCGTCCTGGCGGGAGGCGAACCGGGCGTAGAGCGCGGCGGTCATCACCGGGGTCGGCACCGCGTGGCGCACCGACTCCTCCACCGTCCAGCGGCCCTCGCCGGAGTCGGAGACGTAACCGCGCAGCTTCTGCAGCTCCGGGTCGTCGTCCATCGCGCGCACCAGCAGGTCCAGCAGCCAGGAGCGCACCACGGTGCCCCGGCTCCACGCCTTGATCGTCGCGGGCACGTCGGTCACCACGTCGGAGGCGGCGAGCAGTTCGAAGCCCTCGGCGTAGGCCTGCATCAGGCCGTACTCGATGCCGTTGTGCACCATCTTCGCGTAGTGCCCGGCACCGACCGGCCCGGCGTGCGCGAAGCCCTCCTCACGGGGACCTTCCGGCCGCAGCGCGTCGAAGATCGGCATGGCGCGCTCGATGTCGGCGGTGTCGCCGCCCGCCATCAGGCCGTAGCCGTTGGTGGCGCCCCACACGCCGCCGGACACGCCGACGTCGACGTACTTCACGCCGTGCTCGGCGAGTAGCGCCGCGTTTGCCTGGTCCTCGGTGAACTTGGAGTTCCCGCCCTCGATGACCAGGTCACCCGCGGAGAGCACCTCGGCGAGCGCCTCGATGGTCTGCTTCGTGGGCTCGCCGTGCGGAACCATGATCCACACGATCCGCGGGCCGGTGAGCCCGCCCGCCAGGTCCGCGATCGAAGCGACGTCGCTGACCTCTTGGTTCCGGTCGTAGCCGATGACCTCGTGCCCGGCGGCCCGCAGCCGCTCGCGCATGTTGAAACCCATTCGGCCGAGACCCACAAGTCCCAGTTGCACCGGATCTTCCCCTTCGAGACTGGTTGTTGCCCGGGCCGGCCGTTCGGACGCGGCCCGGTGCCGCACGTGATCGGCGCCCGGGCGGATCGCGGCGGGCACCGGGACCACCTCAGCCCGGCAGGCGCACCGGCATCAGCAGGTAGAGGTAGCCCTCGACCACCTCACCATCCTCCCCGACCGGCTTCAGCAGCGCGGGGCGGTTGGATGTGGTGAACAGCATCTGGGCCCGGTCGGTCTTGAGCGCGCCCAGGCCGTCGAGCAGGTACGTCGGGTTGAACGCGATGGTCAGGCCCTCGCCGGTGAGCTCGACGGGGAGCTCCTCTTCGGCGCTGCCCTCGTCGTCGCCGCCCGCGGTGAGCCGCAGCCCGGAGTCGGAGAACTCCAGCCGCACCTGGGTGCCGCGCTCGGCGACCAGCGACACGCGCTTGATCGCCTCGACCAGCGGGGCCACGTCGATGATCGCGGTGGCCGCCGTCTCGGACGGCAGCAGCTGGCGGTACTTCGGGAACTCCGCGTCCAGCAGCCGGGTGGTGTTCCGCCGGGTCGAGCCGGACAGGCCGAGCAGGCCGTCGCCGGACGCCAGCGAGATCTCCACCTTGGTGCCGGAGCCGCCGAGGGTCTTCGCGGACTCGGCGAGCGTCTTGGCCGGCACGAGGATCGCGGTGTCGGCGATCGACTCGTCCGGTTCCCAGGTGAACTCGCGCATCGCGAGCCGGAACCGGTCGGTGGCGACCATCGTCAGCCGGTCCGCGTTGATCTCCATGCGGACGCCGGTGAGCATCGGCAGCGTGTCGTCCCGCCCGGCGGCGACCGCGACCTGGGCGACGGCGGCGGAGAACAGGTCGCCGGGGACCGCACCCGCGCGCTCCGGCATCGAGGGCAGCTCCGGGTAGTCCTCGACGGGCATGGTCGGCAGGCTGAACCGCGAGCTGCCGCAGGTGATCGTCACCCGCGAGCCGTCCACGGTGATCTCGACGGGCCGGTTCGGCAGCGACTTGGTGATGTCGGCCAGCAACCGCCCGGAGACCAGGGTCTTGCCGGTGGAGTCGATGGACGCCTCGGTCGTGACCTGAGCGGAGACCTCGTAGTCGAAACCGGAGATGGTCAGCGCTTCGCCGGAGCTCGCGTCCAGCAGCACCCCGCCCAGCACCGGAACCGGCGGCCGCGACGGCAGGCTGCGCGCGACCCAGGCGACGGCGTCGGCAAGACCGTCACGTTCCACGCGGATCTTCATCGATGTCCTTTCGGTTTCGGCCGAAGCCGGGTGCCGGGGAGAACGCTGCTGGCGCCGTGGGGGCGGCCAGCTCCGGGAGTGCTGTCGGTGCGGGGCTGTCGGGGGTCGGTGTTCCGTTGCGTCGCCCGGGGTGCGCGCCCGGAGGGCGGCACCTGCCGCGGGGCGCAGCGGAATCCGTCCCACGAGACGGCCACGAGCTCGCGGCTCCGGATCGGCCGTCGCGGGAGTTCCACCGTAGAGCGTTCGTCGCGATCGCCGCATCCGGGTCCGGGCTCTCGAAGCGCTCGTCCCGGCCGGCCTCGGCTCGGTTGTCCACTTGTCCACCGCCCCTCTCTCTTCTTTTTTTCTTCATTCAAAAGAAAAGAAAGAGAGCAGTAGTAGTAAGGGTTGTGGGTTGTGGGGATAACCCCCGTTTTGGCTGCTCACGACACCTGGACAGCTGTGGATGGGGACTGGGGGTAACCGGTGGATGGTCTGAACGAGTCGTGGGGGGCTTCTGACCGACCCGAAGTTGTCCACATCGAGGCCATGTTGTCCACACCGCCATCCACAGCTGAACCCCCAGTTGTACCCAGACCCTGCGGATGAGGGCTCCCTTTTCGGGCCTCCACCGATCGGGGTGTGGGCAGATCTGTGGGTTTCCTGTGTCCAACCGGGGTATGGCCTGTGGGCAGGTCGGGGATGGTTGTGCACAGCCTGTGCACGGATTGGGGAAAACTCCAGCTCAGGCCTGGGGATGGCGGAACTGTGGACAGGTCGACCTCGCGGCGGGTTTTCTGCTGGGAGATGAGGGCAAGGCCACTGCCCCCGCGCAGAAAAGTTCGCGCGATCCACACCCCGATCCACCGGTTCGAAGCGCTCCGGTGGCCGGCACGGGGGTCGAGGGGGCGGCGGAGCGGCGAAATCCGTGCGCTGAGCGACCGGTTGTGCGCAGACCGCTCGGAATCCGAGTTCTCCACAGGGTGTGCACGGCCGCCGGCGGCCTCCGGGGGCGCGTCGGGTCCGGTTCCGGGCGCGGATCTTTCTGCGAACGGTGGGTGCTGGGAGCCGACCGGTGCGGCAGAAAGGTTCGGCGGGCGTCTCGCGGTGGTCCGGCCGGCCGGGGCTCGCGGCGGCAGCGCCCGTGGGGACGGGGTTGCGGTGTGCCGGTGCGGCTTCGTCCGGTGCCGGTGCGGCTCTGGTGTGGTGGCGGTGCGGCGTGGCGAGCGATCGCGGCGCCTGCGGGCCGGAGCCGATTCCGCGTCGGCGCCGGACGGTCGGCCCGCGGAGATCTCGCGGGATCTTTCTGGCGGGGCGCCCGGGTCGCGTCCCCGGGGTGGAGCAGAAAGGTTCCGCGCGTCCGGCCGGGAGGTCGGGGTCCGGCCGCCGCGGATGCGCGAGGCGATCGGAACCGTTGGAGGGGGCGCGCCGGGCGGGTCGGGCGAACGCCGACCTCGGGGCGGCGCGTCCGGCTTCGCAGCTGTCCGTGCTCCGGGTCCCGCGCTCCGGGGACGCCGGCACCCGGAGGCTTCCGCGTCCGCAGCCGTGCGACCCGCAGCGCCGGCCCTCGTGCCGTGCTGTTGAAGATCCGCCGGCCCGCCGGTGCTGTCCGCCTCGTCGCGCTCCACGCTCGTGCACGGCCGCAGGTCGCTGCCGGACACGCAGGTCAGAGCTATCCGGCACGGCCGCGCCCGCCGGTTCCCGCGGCGCCGCGTCGGGCACCTCGGCGGCATCGTGACCAGTGATTACCGGCCACTCGCTAATACGATTGGAGCGTACGCCTCACCAGCAGGACGCAGTGCATCGGAGTCGATCAGCGCGGCGCGCTGACCTGCATGGACGCCAGGAGGAAGGGTCTCAGCCGCGCGACTGCTGCTTGATCCGGGACGTGAGCTCCTGCACCTGGTCGTACACCCGACGCCGCTCCGCCATCTCCTTGCGGATCTTCTTGTCCGCGTGCATGACCGTCGTGTGGTCCCGGCCGCCGAAGCTCTGCCCGATCTTCGGCAGCGACGAGTCGGTCAGCTCCCGGCACAGGTACATCGCGATCTGCCGCGCCTGCGCCAGCGCCTTCGTCTTCCCCGGCCCGCACAGGTCGTCGATCGTCACCGCGAAGTACTCGGCGGTGACGCCCATGATCGTCGGCGCGGTGATCTCGGGCGTCGCCGAATCGGGGATCAGATCGCGCAGCACGATCTCCGCCAGCTGCACGTCCACCGGCTGCCGGTTCAACGACGCGAACGCCGTCACCCGGATCAGCGCGCCCTCCAGCTCCCGGATGTTCCGCTCGATGCGGGCGGCGATGAACTCCAGCACCTCGGCGGGCGCCGCCATCCGGTCCTGCGCCGCCTTCTTCCGGAGGATCGCGATGCGCGTCTCCAGCTCCGGCGGCTGGATGTCCGTGATCAAGCCCCACTCGAACCGGGTGCGCAGCCGGTCCTCCAGCGTGCGCAGCCCCTTCGGCGGGCGGTCCGAGGACACCACGATCTGCTTGTTCGAATTGTGCAGCGTGTTGAAGGTGTGGAAGAACTCCTCCTGAGTACCTTCCTTGCCCTCCAGGAACTGGATGTCGTCGACCAGCAGCACGTCCACGTCGCGGTAGCGGCGCTGGAACGCCACCTGCCGGTCGTCGCGCAGCGAGTTGATGAAGTCGTTCGTGAACTCCTCGGTGGACACGTAGCGCACCCGCATCCCCGGGAACAACCGCTGCGTGTAGTGCCCCACCGCGTGCAGCAGGTGCGTCTTGCCCAGTCCGGACTCGCCCCAGATGAACAGCGGGTTGTACGCGCGCGCCGGTGCCTCCGCCGCCGCCACCGCGGCCGCGTGCGCGAACCGGTTGGAGGCGCCGATCACGAAGGTGTCGAAGGTGTACTTCGCGTTCAGCCTGGTCTGCGAGGTCGGCGGCGCGTGCTTCGGCGCGGTGAACGGCTGGCCCGGCTGGTGCTGCTCGGTGTGCTGGCCGCGGCCGAAGGTCGGCCACACGTTCGCCTCGGTCGGGGTGGCGTCCTCCTGGTCGGCGGACTCGTCCTCGGCGTCGGCCTCGTGGTCCTGCTCCACCGGCGCTTCCGGTGCCGCCGGCCACTGCTGCTCGGGCGCGCGGTCCGGTTCCGGCTGGTAGTCGGCGTAGCCGCCCTCGGCGGAGTACTTCTGCTCGGAGCCGTACTGCGCTTCCGGCGCGTACGGCGCGGCCGGGGAGTAGGAGGTCTCCGGCGCGATCCGGGAGTCCGGGGAGTGCTGCGCCTCCCGCGGCTGGTGGGTGTACGGCGAGCCGACCTGCTCGTTCGGCAGCGAACCGCTGATCGAACCGCCGTGCGCGGTGCTGCCGAAGGCCTCCGGCCGCCGCGGCGGTGCCGAATAGTTCGAGGGTCCGGTCGCGATGTACGGGGAGGAGTCGTAGGCGATCCCGAACGTCGTGGGCCGCTCGGCCGGTTCGCCCCCCGCGCGGGCCGGCGGTTCCGGCCGGGCCTCGGGCGCGGCGAGCGGACGGGTCGGCGCGGGCACCGCGGTGTCCACCTTGACCGCGAGCGACACCTCCCGGCCCAAGCGGCGGGACAGCGCGTCGGTGATCGGGTCCCGCAGCGCGCGCTCGATCGCTTCCTTCGCGAAATCACTGGGAGCGGCCAGCAGTGCCGTACCATCCAGCAGGCCGATCGGGCGGGTCACGCGCATCCAAGCGCGTTGTTGCGGCGACAGCGTGCCCGAGGACAACTCCAGCACCACTTCGTCCCAGACCCGACCAAGCTCGGTTTGGTGGTCGGTCACCCCTGCGCTCCCCTCACCGGCACGTGACCCGCACCGTTGACTCCCACACCTCGGCAAGTGCGGCGTCGCCGGCGCGGAGTGATGAACTGGCTCCGCGCACGCCCGGACGAGGTGTCCACAGAGTTATCCACAGCTGTGCATGAAGGTACGGCAGCGAACCTCGGACGTGCCCCCTGGGTCCCCGCCGGTACCTGCGATCCTGGTGGTGCCCCTGCGTGCCGCGTCGATGCTCAGTGCGGACGGCGGCTCCCACGCCGCCGGGCGCGCATCGCAGGAGGGACAACCTAACAAGGTCGAGATCGCCTCACAAGGCGGGTGGTCCCGCCCTCCCGGGACCGCTCCGCCGGCTGCGGAACCCCCCGGTGCCCGGGCATCCGGGCAGGTGGCGTAGCCTCGTGCAGTCCCCCGCCGCACGAGCGGGAATGTCGCCGCGCTTGGATTTCGGCAGAGGTCCCGGCGCAGCGCGCGAGGCACCACCGGTGCCGCCGCGTGCAGACTCCCCTCGTTCCACCGGGGGGTGAGCTCGACACGATGGCCGCTACGGCGGGCGGGGACATCTTGACCGAGCCATCGGGCCGAGCACGTGCCTGTTCCAACGGGCCTGAAGTAACGGGAGATCCACCGTGAGCAAGGGCAAGCGCACCTTCCAACCGAACAACCGTCGCCGTGCCCGCAAGCACGGGTTCCGGCTGCGCATGCGCACCCGCGCCGGTCGCGCCATCGTGTCCGCGCGTCGCCGCAGGGGCCGTGCCTCGCTGACCGCCTGATCATCGGTTCGTGCTGCCCGCGGCCGCCCGGCTGACCTCCAGCCAGGAATTTCGCCTGGCGGTCCGTCGTGGCCGCCGTGCGGGGCGCGCCCGATTGGTGGTGCACCTGCTGGTGCCGAACGCGGCGCCCCGGACCGAGGTCCGCGGCGCCGCCGTTGAACGCGCCCACCAGGTGAACCGCGAGGGCGGGGACCGGCACGACGGGACCACGGCGGCGCACCCCGCGTCGAGCGAGCTCGCGGGGCGCGCCGAGCCGAACCCGGCGTCCGCGGCGGGACCGCGGTCGGACTCGGACATCGAACCCACTCGGGACACCGGCGAACCGGCCCGCGTGGGTTTTGTCGTGAGCAAGGCCGTCGGGAACGCGGTGCTGCGGCACCGCGTCACCAGGCGGCTCCGGCACCTGATGCGCGACCGCCTCGACGCGTTGCCCGCTGGCACACTGGTGGTGGTGCGTGCACTTCCCCCGGCCGCGACCGCATCGAGCAGCGATCTCGGATCGGATCTCGACGCGGCGCTGCGCAAGCTGCGCGTGGTGCGCGGTGGTCCGGTGACGGGTCCCTAGATGGCGCTGGAGGCCCCGGATGTCGGACACGCAGGACAGCGGTGAGCGGGTTCGTCCGAGCCCGGCCGCATGGCTGCTGCTCGGCCCGGTGCACGTCTACCGGAAGATCATCTCGCCGTTGCTGCCGCCGACCTGCCGGTTCTACCCCAGCTGCAGCGCCTATGCGGTCGAAGCGCTGACCGTGCACGGAGCGCTCTACGGCAGCTGGCTCACCGTGCGGCGGTTGTTGCGGTGCGGCCCCTGGCATCCCGGCGGCTTCGACTACGTCCCATCCCGGCGGGGCCGCGCCGGCGGGCCGGCGGCCGAGCCGGGCGAAGCGCCCCGACCCCCCGCGGAGGACTAGTGCTCGACTTCATCAACTACCCGGTCTCGGCGATCCTCTGGTTCTGGCACGAGGTCTTCGGCTTCGTGCTGGACCCGGCCAGCGGGTACGCCTGGGCGCTGTCCGTGGTCTTCCTCGTCTTCACCCTGCGGGCGCTGCTGTTCAAGCCGTTCGTGCACCAGGTGCGCTCGATGAAGAAGATGCAGGAGTTCGCTCCGCAGGTCCGCGCGCTCCAGGAGAAGTACGGGCACGACAAGCAGCAGCTCGCGCAGGAGATGCAGAAGCTCCAGCAGGAGCAGGGCTTCAACCCGATCTCCGGCTGCCTGCCGATGCTGGTGCAGGTGCCGGTGTTCTTCGGCCTGTTCCACGTGCTCAACGGGTTCCGCCCCGGCGCGCCGTCGAACTTCGTGTTCGGCCCGGAGGACGTCGCCTCGTTCGTGTCCGCCGACCTGTTCGGCGCGAAGCTGTCGAACACGATCAGCCAGGCCCCCGAGGTGCTCGCGACCTTCGGAACCGACCGCCCGTCGATGCTGGTGGTCGGTGTCCCGCTGATGGTCGCCGCGGCCATCGCCACCCACTTCACCTCCCGGCACTCGGTGCAGCGGCAGACGCCGGAAGCGGCCGCGAACCCGCAGACCGAGATCATGAACCGCATGGTGCTGTGGGTCTTCCCGATGTTCGCCATCATCGGCGGCCCGTTCCTCCCGCTGGCGATCCTGCTCTACTGGCTGGCCAACAACTTCTGGACCCTGGGGCAGCAGCGCATCGTCTACAGCCGCATCGACCGCGAGGAAGCGGTGGCCGCGGCGGCCGTCGTCGACGGCACCACCGTCACCGCTTCGACCGCCGAGCCTGCGGCCTCTGCGCCCTCTGCCGCGTCGACCGCCGAGACCACCGAGGCCGCCGCGCCCGCGGCGATCGAGGCGAAGCCGGCCGCCGCGGAGTCGGACGAGAGCGCGACCCAGGACGCGACCGAGGCCCCCTCCCCCGCGCGCCCGGCCGCCGACGCAGACCAACCCGGTGATGCCTCCGGGGTGTTCGAAGACCGTTCCCGCGACAGCCGGCCGGGCGAGTCCCGCTGACCGACGTCGCGTACCCCTGGAGAGGAGACGCCCAGTGTCTGAAACCGTGCAGGAGCCGACCAAGGTCGAGGAGTCGGCGGAGTCCGCGCCGAACACGGACCAGGAGCGCAGCAATACCGAGACGTTGCTCGTCCAGGAGGGCGACGTGGCCGGTGACTACCTGGAGCGGCTGCTCGACCTGCTGGACTACGACGGGGACATCGACCTCGACGTGGAGGCCGGTCGTGCGGTGGTGAGCATCGACGGCGGTGGCGATCTGGAGAAGTTGGTCGGCTCGCGCGGCCAGGTGCTGGAAGCGCTCCAGGAGCTGACCCGGCTCGCCGTGCAGCAGGACACCGGCGTGCGCAGCCGTCTCATGCTGGACGTGGCCGGGTGGCGCGCGGGTCGACGCGAGGAGCTCAGCGACCTCGGTCGCACCACGGCGGAAGAGGTGCTGTCCTCCGGCGAGGAGACCCGCCTCCGTCCGATGACCCCGTTCGAGCGGAAGATCATCCACGACGCGGTCGCGGCGGTGGACGGCGTGCACAGCGAGAGCGAAGGCGAAGAGCCGAACCGGAAGGTCGTCGTCTACAAGTCGAACTGACCTCCCCTCCCCCGCGGTGAACGCGGGGTCGAACGCAGACGCCCGGTCGGGATCTCCCCGGCCGGGCGTTCTTGCGTCCGCACGTCGTCCCGCGCGGAACTGGGCAGCCGGATCCGCCGTGTTTCACGTGAAACCAGGCGCGGGAGCAAGACCGACTTCGGGCTGAGATGATGATGCGGGTCGCGCGGGCCGCCTGTGCCGAGTCCGCGTTTCACGTGAAACCAGTGCGCCGATCATCGAGCCCGTTCCACGTGAAACAACTCCGTACCGACTTGGTGGACGCGCCCCGTTTCACGTGAAACAACGACAGCAGGGTGGAAGACTGTGACCGCAGCAGAAGGTGATCCGATCCCGGTTCCGGAGGCCGCGCGAGCGGTGTTCGGCGATCGTCTTCCGGGAGCGGAGCGGTTCGCGACGATGCTCGCCGAGCAAGGCGTGCGGCGAGGATTGATCGGCCCGCGGGAACTCCCCCGTATTTGGGACCGCCATCTGTTGAACTCTGCGGTACTCGCGGAGTTGCTGCCACCGAATTGCCGTGTCGTGGACGTAGGCTCAGGGGCGGGGCTGCCGGGCATTCCGCTGGCGATCGCTCGCCCCGATGTCGAGCTGGTTCTGCTGGAGCCGATGGCTCGACGAGTGGCCTGGCTGCGGGAAGTCATCGAGGAACTGGATCTCTCCGTCGAGGTGGTGCGTGGGCGTGCCGAGGAAGGCCCGGTGCGTGATCGGCTCGCCGATCAGGACGTGGTCACCGCGCGCGCCGTGGCGCCGTTGGAACGGCTCTCGGCCTGGTGCCTCCCCCTGTTGCGTCCCGGCGGACGGTTGCTGGCGTTGAAGGGATCGACCGCTGCGGAAGAGCTGGAACGCGATGCGGCCGCCGTCCAGGCGGTGGGTGGCAGCCCCGGTGAAGTGTTGTCGTGCGGCGACAACGTGCTCGATGTGCCGACGACGGTCGTCGTCGTGGAGCGGGTATCTCAGAAAGCGCCCGGTCGGCGTCGTGACGGCGGCCGCAGAGCGAGGAAGGATCGTGGACGGTGACGGAGTCGAACGGAGCGGATCGTGTTTCACGTGAAACGAAGGGGCGCGTGATGGGTTCCATGCGTTTCCCTTCCAGCGCGGAAGAACGCGGTCAGCAAGCGAGTGAGGCCTTCCCGGCGGATGGCGTGGGCTGGACTCCGATCATGGAAGAGGCCCAGCGGGCGACCCGGGTGCTGCACCCCGAGACGATGCAGCTCCCCCGCCCGGATCGGCGGCGCATCCTCACCGTCGCCAACCAGAAGGGCGGCGTCGGCAAGACGACGAGCACGGTGAACCTGGCCGCCGGGCTGGCGGTGCAGGGGCTGAAGGTGCTCGTGATCGACCTCGACCCGCAGGGCAACGCCAGCACCGCGCTCGGCGTGGACCACCGGTCTGGAGTCCCCTCGGTGTACGAGGTGCTCCTCGGTGAGATCAGCATCGCGGACGCCGCGGCGCAGAGCACCGAATCGCCGAACCTGTACTGCGTGCCGGCGACGCTCGACCTGGCCGGCTCGGAGATCGAACTGGTGTCGATGGTCGCCCGGGAAGGGCGGCTCAAGGAGGCGCTGAAGTCCGAGGCGATCGAGCAGATCGCGCCCGACTACGTCTTCATCGACTGCCCGCCTTCGCTCGGCCTGCTCACGGTGAACGCGATGGTGGCCGCGCACGAGGTGCTGATCCCGATCCAGTGCGAGTACTACGCGCTGGAGGGTCTCGGGCAGCTGCTGCGCAACATCGAGCTGGTGCAGGCTCACTTGAACCCGGCGCTGTGGGTGTCCACGATCCTGCTGACGATGTACGACGGCCGCACCAAGCTGGCGGACCAGGTGACCAACGAGGTGCGCGGTCACTTCGGGGAGCTCACGCTGCGGACGGTCATCCCGCGCAGCGTGAAGATCTCGGAAGCGCCCGGGTTCGGCAAGACGGTGCTGAACTACGATCCCGGTTCGCGGGGTTCGATGAGCTACCTGGATGCGGCGAAGGAGATCGCCGAGCGGGGTGTGGAGAGGAAGACGGCATGACCGAACGCAAGGGTGGTCTGGGGCGCGGCCTCGCGGCGCTGATCCCGAGCGGTCCTCCCGCGGAGAGCGGCGGCTCGACCGGAGTCTCCGTGCGCGGCGCCGGCTTCACCCCACCTCCCTCCCCCGCTCCGGGGGACGGCGCGAGCGCGCCAGAGCCGGTTTCACGTGAAACAAGCGGCGGAACGGTGGCGGGTGCGACCTACCGGGAGGTCGTGACCGCGTCCATCACGCCGAATCCGCGGCAGCCGCGGCAGGTCTTCGACGAAGAGGCGCTGTCCGAGCTGGAGCACTCGATCCGCGAGTTCGGGCTGATGCAGCCGATCGTGGTGCGGGAGATCGAGTCCGGCCAGTACGAGCTCATCATGGGCGAGCGCCGCTGGCGCGCCTCGCAGCGCGCCGGCCTGGAGGTCATCCCGGCGATCGTCCGCGAGACGGCGGACGACGCGCTGCTGCGGGACGCCCTGCTGGAGAACATCCACCGGGTGCAGCTGAACCCGCTCGAAGAGGCGGCCGCGTACCAGCAGCTGCTGGACGAGTTCGACGTGACGCACGACGAGCTGGCGGAGCGGATCGGTCGCAGCCGTCCGGTCATCACCAACACGATCCGCCTGCTCCGGCTGCCGATGCCGGTGCAGCGCCGGGTCGCGGCCGGGGTGCTGTCGGCGGGGCACGCGCGGGCACTGCTCGCCTTGGACGACGCGGGCGGCCAGGAGGAGCTGGCATCGCGGATCATCGCCGAGGGGTTGTCCGTGCGGGCGACCGAGGAGGCGGTGACGCTCAAGAAGAGCGAGGGGCCGGCGAAGCAGAAGGCGGCGCCGCGGAAGCAGCTGCAGTCCCCCGGTTTGCAGGGACTCGCGGAGAAGCTGTCCGACCGCTTCGACACGAAGGTCAAGGTCGATCTGGGCAAGCGGAAGGGCCGGATCGTCGTGGAGTTCGGTTCGGTCGACGACTTGGAGCGGTTGGCCGAGTTGTTGTTGCCGGGTGAGGCCGAAAAGCTCCGCGAAATCCGGGAGGGATGACACCGGGGCCTTTCGTCACGGTGACGATCACCGTTTTGCCCTGTTCATCCGGTTTGCTGGAGCGGCCGCCACCGACGACCGCTCTCCCTCCTCCGCGGTCCGGCGGGCCCGACATCGCTCAGGCCCGACGCCGATCACTTCGGCTCCGCGGATCCGCCAATGCGTAGGTCGACCCCGGAACGAAGAAGAGCCGCCGATGTCGTGACATCGGCGGCTCCTGCTTGAGCGGCGAACTGCGCGTCGGGTCAGCGAACTCGACCCACTCGCTGTTTCACGTGAAACATGCGATCAGTTGCCGCGAGCGATCGCCTTCTCCACCAGTCCGGCGAACACCTCGCCGAGGGACCGGTCGGCGGCTTCCACCGCCATCGGGAACAGCGAGGTCTCGGTCAGTCCCGGCGACACGTTCACTTCGAGGAAGTGCGGCACCCCGTGCTGATCGATGATCGCGTCGGTGCGGGACACGTCGCGCAGCCCCAGCAGCCGGTGCGCCGAGACCGCCAGCTCCCCCGCCCGGGTCGCGACGTCCGGTGCCAGATCGGCTGGGGCCTCGTAGCTGGTGAGCCCCGCGGTGTAGCGCGCGGTGTAGTCGTACACGCCGTCGGCTGCTTCGATCCGCACCGCGGGCAACGCCTCCGGCCCGTCCGCGGTGTCGACGACGCTGATCGCCACCTCGACGCCTTCGACGAACTGCTCGACGAGCACGGTGTCGCCGTAGGCCAGCGCACCCACCATCGCCGAGGGCAGTTCCGAGGCATCCCGGACGACCCGGGCGCCGAGCGCCGATCCGCCCTGGTCCGGCTTCAACATCAGCGGCAGGCCGAGCTTGGCCACCAGCGCGTCCAGCACCGCCTGCGCCCCGAGTTCGCGGAACGTGGCGTGCGGCAGCACCACCCAGTCCGGGGTGCTGAGGCCCGCGCGCGCCAGCTCGGCCTTGGCGGTCGGCTTGTCCCACGCGCGGCGGCAGGCGCGCGGGTCGGTGCCCACGTACGGGACGCCGAGCATGTCCAGCACGGACTGCACCGCGCCGTTCTCCCCTTCACCACCGTGCAGCGCGATGACCACGGCATCCGGCCGTTCGTCCTGGACGCGTGCGAGGAGGCGGGAGTCCGCGTCCCACTCCCCCACGGTCATTCCGACGGAGCGCAGCGCGGTGGACAACCGCCTCCCGGAGCGCAACGACACTTCGCGCTCGTGCGACAGCCCACCGGACAGCACGGCGACCCAACGATCGGACACTGGTCGAACTCCCCTGAAAGTAAGAGTCCACTGCGCACCAGGTGCGCAGTGGACCGATCGAATCGTGCGGCAGGACCCGAGGTTACGCCGTGTCGGGAGAGGGAGCTTCGGGCCCGGACACCGCGCGCTGCGGCACGGTGCCGAAGGTCCGCACCAGCTCCATCTCGTCGGTCAGCGTGTTCGCGAGCCTGCGGACGCCTTCCCGGATGCGTTCCGGCGTCGGGTAGCAGTAGGACAGCCGCATCTGCCGGGCCCCGAACGAGTCCGCGTAGAAGCCGGTGCCGGAGGCGTACGCGACCCGCTGGGTCACGGCGCGCGGCAGCATCGCCTTGGTGTCCACGCCTTCCGGGGCGGTGAGCCACACGTAGAACCCGCCGTCGGGCTTGGTCCAGGTGCAGCCGACCGGCATGTGCTGCTCCAGGGCGCCGAGCATCGCGTCGCGGCGCTCCCGGTACTGCTCGCGGAAGGTCTTGATCTGGCCCTTCCAGTCGTGCGTGGTGAGGTAGCGGGACACGATCATCTGGTTCAGCGTGGGCGGGCACAGCGTCGCCGATTCAGCGGCGAGCACCAGCTTCTCCCGCACCGCGTGCGGGGCGAGCACCCAGCCGACGCGGAGCCCGGAAGCGAAGGTCTTGGAGAACGAGCCGAGGTAGACCACGTTCTCCGGATCGAGGCTGCGCAGCGCCGGGTAGGTCTGCCCGTCGAAGCCGAGCAGGCCGTACGGGTTGTCCTCGAGCACCAGGATGTCGTGCTTGCGGCAGATCTCGAGGATCTCGGCGCGGCGCTCCACGGCGAGCGTGACGCCGCCGGGGTTGTGGAAGTTCGGGATGGTGTAGAGGAACTTGATGCGTTCGCCGCGCGCGGTGACCTCGGCGATCGCGTGCCGCAGCGCCTCGGGCTGGAGGCCGTCGTCGTCCATCGCGACGTGCACGACCTTGGCCTGGTAGGCGGCGAAGGAGCCGAGCGCACCGACGTAGGACGGTCCTTCGGCGAGGACCACGTCGCCCGGGTCGCAGAACAGCCTGGTCACCATGTCCAGCGCCATCTGGGAACCGACGGTGACCATCAGGTCGTCCGGGTGACCGGTGATCCCCTCGGCGGCCATGATCTCGCAGATCTGCTCGCGCAGCTCCGGCACGCCGTGCGCGGAGCCGTACTGCAGCGCGGCTTGGCCGTCATCGGCGATGAGCCGGGCGACCTCGGTGGCGAGCGAGTCCAGCGGTAGCGCGGCGAGGTTCGGCATGCCGCCGGCGAGCGAGACGACCTCGGGCCGGCTGGCCACGGCGAACAGTGCCCGGATCTCCGATGCGGTCATGCCTGCGGTCCGCTGGGCGTAGCGGTCGCGGTGCGCGTCGAGGTTGCGCGCCGCTCCTGCCTGCTGGACCGCTGCCTCCTGCTGGGGGCCGGGCTGCTGCTGATCGGTCGGGTTGCTGCCGTGATCGGACATTCCGCGCTCCGGTGGATCGGGTGTGCGCTGTAGTGATCGTCTCCTGTTACCGCTAGGTGACGGTCGCGCGAGTCTATCTGTGCTATCGCGTCCGGCGGTGGCTTGTGTAACGGGCGCCTCGCACAAACCGGCTTGACGGTAACCCATCTCACCATTCCGGGGGACACTGGGAAGGACGAGATGCTTCCGGCGCTCGGTGGGGTCGGCTTATCCTTGCGGCACCCCACCTGCCGTGCGTGGGTTCTGGCGGATTGCAGGGGAGGTCAGGGTGTCGCGACGCGTCGTAGGCGTCACGCTGGACAACCTCGACCACTTGCCACCGAAGTGCCGTCGCTGCGTGTTCTGGGAACTCGCGCCGCACATCCGGGAGCAGGCCGAGGAGTTCGGCGAAACCGGTCTCGAGAAGGAGGCCTGGGTCTCCAACGTGCTGCTGGACTGGGGGTCCTGCGGCCGGGTGCTCTACGTCGACGAGGTCCCCGCCGGTTACGCCCTCTACGCCCCGCCTGCCGCGGTGCCGCGGGCCGCGGCGTTCCCGTCCGGGCCGGTCAGCGCGGACGCGGTGCTGCTCACGGCACTGCGGGTGATGCCGGACTTCGAGCACGGCGGCCTGGGCCGGGTGCTGCTGCAGAACGTGGCGAAGGACCTGACGAAGCGCGGCGTGCGCGCGATCGAGGCGTTCGGGGACCTGCACGAGGAGACCGACAGCTGCGTGGTGCCCGCCGGGTTCTTGCAGCAGGTCGGGTTCAAGACGGTCCGGCAGCACCCGAAGTGGCCGCGGCTGCGGTTGGAGCTGCGCACCGCGATCTCCTGGAAGGAAGACGTCGAAGCAGCGCTCGAACGGCTGCTCAGCACGGTGTCGGTGAAAACGGCGGAGCCGGCCCTCGGGTGAGCCGTCGAGTCCGGTGCGGCGACCGGCTCCGCGCTGCGGGCGGTGCTCAGGCGCCTTCGGCGCGGGTGAGCTCGTGCCGAAGCAGGTCGTCGAAGGTGAAGGTGCCCGTCGGCTGATCGTCCTTGCCGAGCAGGTAGAGCCGCTTCACCGCGACCAGCAAGCCCTCGGCGATGATGTCGCGGAACGCCGGGTCGAGCAGCCGCCGCCGGTCCTCCGGGTTGGTCAGGTAGCCGATCTCGGTGCGCACCGCGGGCATCCGGGTGAGGCGCAGGACTTCCCACGTCTTCGGGTGGATGCGGCAGTCGAGCATGCCGGTGCGGGCCACGATCTCGCGCTGCAGGAAACCGGCCAGCGCCTCCCCCACCGTGGAGGTGGTGCCGTTCCCGGTGCCGAAGTGGAAGCTGGCGACGCCCTGCGCGGCCGGTGCCGCGTTGGCGTCCATGTGCAGCGACAGGAACAGGTCGGCGCCCGCCTCGTTGGCGAACCCGGCGCGGTCGGCTTCCGGCGGGCAGGAGTGCGGCCCGCGGGTGATCAGCGCTTCCATCCCGGTGGCGACCATGCGGCCTTCGAGCCTGCGCGCCAGGTCCCAGGCGATGTCGGCTTCGTTGACACCGCCGACGGCGACGCCGCGGTCGGTGCCGCCGTGCCCGGGGTCGAGCACGATGCGCTTGCCGCGCAGCAGCGGCCCGGCGCGGCGCACCTTCTCCTGTTCCCGCAGGTAGACCGGCCTGCCGCCGCGGACCTTGGGGGCGAGCTGCTTGAGCGCGCGCAGCGTGCCCGGCCCGCAGATGCCGTCGGCGTTGAGCCCGTAGTCGCGCTGGAAGCTGCGCAGCGCGTGCTCGGTCTGCCAGCCGAAGATGCCGTCGGGCCTGCCCGCGTCGAAGCCGAGTTCGAGCAGCCGCTCCTGCAGGGCGAACACGTCGTCCCCGCTGACCGGTTTGGACACCAGGTAGGCCAGCGATCGGTCACCGAGCCGCCAGCGCGCGTCGATCAGCGCGCGGTAGGTGGCAGGACCGACGACCCCGTCGGTGATCAGTCCGCGTCGTTGCTGGAAGACGCGCACCGCGTGTTCCACCGCTGCGTCGAAGTGCGCGGGACCGGACGCGGTTCCGTTTGGGGGGGCCGGTAGGAGACCCAGCGCAGCAAGGGTGTTCCTGATCTCGGCAACGGCCGGACCGACGTCACCGCGGTGGAGCAGCTGCATGCACTCCTCGCTCGATTCAGGCGCCGGACGGATCCCGGCGCGTAGGACGGTCGTACTCCCCCGAATGTCCACTTTTGGGTGGAAGGGTTCGGATGCGAACCCACCGGCTCATTGTGCCTTGCCTGCAATGCAGCGGCGCTGCGGGCCGCTCGCAGCGCGCTGCGCACGGCGTGACCTCGCGCGTACCGGCGGGAACGACGGAACCCCGCGCACCTCCGCGCGGTGGCGGGGCGGGCGGGGTTCCGGTCGGTGCGACGGGTCAGCGACGCGTCACAGGTAGTCCTCCAGGTCGGACAGCAGCGCGGCCTTCGGCTTGGCGCCGACGATCTGCTTGACCGGTTCCCCGTTGGAGAACAGCAGCAGGGTGGGCACGCTCATGACCTGGTAGTCGCGGGCGATCGACGGGTTCTTGTCGATGTCCAGCTTCGCGACGGTGATCTTGTCCTGGTGCTCGCCGGCGATCTCCTCGAGCACCGGGGCGACCATCTTGCACGGGCCGCACCAGGTCGCCCAGAAGTCGACGAGGACGGGCTTGTCGCTGCCCAGCACGTCGGTCTTGAACGAGTCGGCGTCGACGGTCACGGTGTTGTTCGCGGCCATGTTCATCTCCCTCGGGTGGAATTCAGGTGTCGGTTCCGCGCTCAGCGCGCTGCCGCGGTCTCGGCGGCCGGCGCGTAACCGCCGCCCTCGTGCTCGGGCGCGACGTGCGCGGCCTCGCTCATCTCGTTCTCGGCGAGCCACCGCTCCGCGTCCATCGCGGCCGAGCAGCCGGAGCCCGCGGCGGTGATGGCCTGCCGGTAGGTGTGGTCGACGAGGTCACCCGCGGCGAAGACGCCGGGGATGCCGGTCCGGGTGGTCGGCTGCTGCACGGCGACGTAGCCCTCGTCGTCGACCTCGACCTGGTCGCGCACGAGTTCGCTGCGCGGGTCGTGGCCGATGGCGACGAACATTCCGGTCACGTCCAGCTGCGATTCCTCGCCGGTGCTGGTGTCGCGCAGCTTCAGGCCGGTGACGGCGGTGTCGCCGAGCACCTCGGTGACCGCGGCGTTCGTGCGCCAGCGGATCTTCTCGTTGGCCTTGGCCCGCTCCAGCATGATCTTGGAGGCGCGGAACTCGTCGCGGCGGTGGATGATCGTCACCGAGTCGGCGAACTTGGTGAGGAACGTGGCCTCCTCCATCGCCGAGTCGCCGCCGCCGATCACGGCGATGTGCTGCTCGCGGAAGAAGAAGCCGTCGCAGGTGGCGCAGGCGGACACGCCGCGGCCGAGGAGCTTCTCCTCGCCGGGGATGCCCAGGTAGCGCGCGGCGGCGCCCATCGCCAGGACGATCGCCTTGGCGCGGTACTCGACGCCGTTGGCGACGACCTTCTTCACCTCGCCTGCGAGGTCGATGTGCTCGACGTCCTCGGCGCGCAGCTCACCCCCGAACCGCTTCGCCTGTTCCCGCATCTGCTCCATGAGCTCGGGGCCCATGATGCCGTCCCGGAAACCCGGGTAGTTCTCCACTTCGGTGGTCGTCATCAGCGCGCCACCGAACTGCGTGCCCTCGAAGACCAGTGGCTCCAGCTCGGCCCGCGCGGCGTACACCGCGGCGGTGTAACCGGCAGGGCCGGAGCCCACGATGATGAGGTTGCGGACGTCGTCGCTCACCGCGCCCCTTTCGTTGTCGCGTGCCGCCCGCCGCGCAGCACGCGCGAGCGTATCCGGGTCAACGCGATCCTAGGCGTCTCTGTTCCCGGCACCGCTGCCCGTGACGAGCGCGACCCGGTCAGCCGCCGAGGGTGCTGTCGGAGATCGTGGCCGGCCGGTTCGGCCCGCAGTCCTGGCCGACGATGAGGATCCGGAACCTCCCGATGCCGCCGCCTTGCAGCACCAGCGCCCTCGCCGGCCGGCCGTCGATCGTGACCTCCCGGGCACCGAGCGGGTTTCCGCTGGTGACGCCGTTGGCCTGCAGGCAGCCGAGCAATCGCGCCGGGTCGGTGAGCTCCCCGTACTGCTCGGCGGAGAGGGCTTCGCCGAGGTGGTTGGCGGGCAGCGTGTCGCCGCCGCGCAGCGCCAGCGGTGGCGGGCCGTCCGCGGGCCGGGCGCTCTCCGGCCGACCGGCCTGCGGGGTGCTGTCGCCGCCAGGGACGGCGGTGCCCAGCACCACGATCCCGGTGACGGCGGCGGCCGCCGCGAGCAGGCCCGTCGTCCAGCCGACCCGCTTGCGCCTGCGGGCGCGGGCGGCGGCGAGGTCCAGCACCGGGGCGGGTTCGCCCTCCCCGACCGGTGCGGAGCCGACGGCTGGGGAAGAGCCGACGGGCTGCGCCGTGCCCGGCCAGGCGTCGAGTTCGGCGCGCAGCACGTCGTCGAGCCGGGCCGCGACGTCCGCGGGCATCGCGGGCGCGGGCACCTCCGGCGACGGCTCCTTGAGGTCGTCGAGGCCCCGGAGCTCCGAGCTCGTCGCGTCCAGCGCGGCGAGCAGCGCGCTCGCCTCCGGATCCTCCTGGATGCGCGGCAGGAGCCGTTCGGCCGTCTCCGGGTCCAGCGCACCCGCGTGCAGGTCCGCCACCAGATCCAGCGACCACGGTGGGCCTTGCGGCGTGTCGGGGCGCCGTCGTTCGCCGCTCATCGTCCCTCCCGTCGACACTTGGCGTTGGCGTCATCTGGGACGTTCGCATCCGCACTCGGGTTCCGCAGGTGCCCCAGAAGTTTCGCCAGCTTCACCCGCCCACGGGCGCAGCGGCTCTTCACGGTGCCCTCGGCGATGCCGAGCGCGGCGGCCGTGTCGGTCACCGAGTAGCCCTCGACGTCGACGAGGACGATCGGCGCGCGCTGCTCCTCGGGGAGGGCTGCCAGCGCTTCCTGCACGGCCATCCGGGTGTCCTGCTCTTCGATCGCGTCGCGCGGAACGGCGGGCTCGGCCGGTCCGGTCTCGGGCAGCGGAACCGTGGGCCGCGCCTGGCGGCGGCGGATCCGGTCCAGGCAGGCGTTCACCACGATCCGGTGCAGCCAGGTCGTGACCTGCGATTCCGCCCGGAACGACCCGGCGCTGCGGAAGGCGGAGATCATCGCGTCCTGCAGCGCGTCGGAAGCTTCCTCGTGGTCGCGCATCGTCCGCAGCGCGACCGCCCACAACCGGTCCCGGTGCTTGCGGAAGAGCGCGGCGAACGCGTCTCGATCGCCGTTGACGTGCGCCGCGAGGAGCTCGGCGTCCGTTCTCTCGGGGGCAGACACGGTTCAGCACTCTACTGATCGTGATCCCGCCCACGAGCACCGCGCCGCGGCGGTCCGCACCCGCGCGGGACCGGGATCGCGGTGATCCCGCGCGGGACGCGCGACGCGCCTGGTCAGGCGGCCGAACCGGCGAGGGTGATCTCGTTGATCCGGCTCTGGAACTTGCCGTCGGTCGGGGCGAGCTGCGTCAGCCACACGATCACCTGCTGGGTGGGCTGGGCCGCGTCGATCGGGATGGTGGTCTGCCCCGCGGACAGCGTCTGCTTGCCGAGCACCTGGCTGGAGTTCAGGTCGGGGCTGGTGCCGTCGGCCGCGCGGATCTCCACCACGGTGCCCGCGCTCGGCGAGTCGATGACCACTTCGCGCAGCGTCGTCGGCGACGCGAAGGTGAGCACGGCACCGGTACCGGACTTGAACCCGCTGCCGAACTGGTCGTTGTAGGAGTCGGTGGCCCAGGAGGTCGCCGGGTCGCCGTCGAACAGGTTGCCGAGCTTGCCGGGGCTGTCCGGCGTCTGCTCCAGCACGAACGGCGAGCCGCCGGTGACCTTGACCGGGACGGACTGCTCCGGGCCGGGCGCGGGCTGCTGGTTGCCGTCCTCCAAGGTCACGGACGGGCCTTCGGCCTCCTGGTTGCCCGCGACCAGGCCGATCAGGTTCGCGACGATCCAGCCGACGACGAGCAGCGTCGCCACGGCGAGCGCACCGACGCTGATGGCCAGCTTCTTGCGCTTCACCTCGTCCGGCTTCGGGTCCTGGGTGCTCCAGACCTCGTTGCTCTCCCGCGCGCCGCCACCGGCCGGGGCGGCCTGCATGGTGGAGGTGGAGGCGTCCTCCTCGAAGGTGGCGTGCTGCTCCAGCACGCGGAGCACCGCGGCCCCGGTGCGGACGCCGCCGGTGGTGCCGTGCGTGTCGGGGCTGCCGAGGGCGCGCAGCGCGACCGTGGACAGCTCCAGCGGCACGGTGGGGCGCAGCGTGCGCGGCGCGACGATGGTGCCGTCCGGACCGGTCGGCGCGGTCGGCAGCCCGTCCGGGGCCGCGTCCAGCGCCCAGCGACCGGTCAGCAGCAGGTACAGCACGGCGCCGAGGCCGCGCACGTCGTCGCTGGAGCTGGCGGTGGAGAGCGGTCCGGGGAAGGCCATCCGGACCTCGCCCTCCGGCGTCACCCGGATCCGCTGCGGGTGGTCGGCGCCGAGCACGAGCCCGGCGTGGTGGGCGGCTTCGACGGCCGCGGCCAGCGGCTGCAGCACGCGCGCCGCGGTTCCCGGCGCGAGCGGTCCGCCCGAGATGAGTTCGATCAGGTCGGTCCCGTGGGTCCACTCGGCGATGACGACGCCGAGCACCCCCTGCGGATCGCCCGGGGCGGGCGTGACGACGTCGAGCACCCGCGCGACGCCGACGTGGTTGAAGGTGCTGGCGTGCATCGCGCGTTCCAGCGTGCGCCGCGCGCTCGACGCCGCGTCCGAGTGGGAGCGGTCCCCGGTCAGGATGGTCAGCGCGACGTCGCGTCCGAGCACACCGTCCTTGGCCCGCCACAGTTGCGCGTCGCACCGGGGATCCGCGCCGACCTTCTCCAGCAGGCGGTATCGGCCGTGGTCGAGTACCGCCCCGGGGGTCAGCTGTTCGGCGTCGTCCGCCGTCGAATCGCCCGCGTCACGTTCCGGCATCGCTTGCCTGGTCGGTTTGCTGCTCACCTTCCCTCTCCCGCTCCTCCCGCTCCAGCCGGGGGGCACTGAACACCCCCTCCCCACGGGAGAAGACTTCCGCTCCGAGGGTACGTGACGCCGATGTCAACGACGACGCAGCAGAGCGGTGAGCCGCCCGATCGCAGGCCGCGGTTCCCGCACCCGGAGCAACACCGCCGGACCGGGCATCGCGCCCGCCCTGGTCGGCACCGGTCGAGCCAGGTCGGCGGTCGCCTCCGCACCCGGGTCGCGGGCGGGGCGGAAGCGGTGCCGCCGCACCGCGCGGTTCGTGCCCGGCGGGCGACCGCCGCACGCGCGACGAGGTGCGGAGTCGTTCGCCGGCGGTGCGGACCGGTCGCCGCCGGCGCGGCCGATCCCCCGCACCCGCCGCCGGCCGGTGGGGGTGCGGCGTCGCTCAACGGCGCAGCATGGCCCTGACCCGCCCGATCGCGGGTTCCAGTTCCCGCACCCGGAACAACGCCATCAGGCCGAAGATGACCGCGAAGCCGACGACCGTGCCCGCGAGCAGCTGCAACCAGCCCGTTCCCGACCCCGCTTCGCCGGGGACCACGGCGTCCACGCCGAGCACGACGCCCCAGGTCACGAGGCCGCCGAGGACCGAAGCCAGCAGCGTCTTGCCGAGCGTGATCAGGAAGACGCGCCCTTCGAGCCGCCCGAGCCGGTGGCGCAGCCAGACCTCGCCGACCACCCAGCCGACCACGAAGCTGAACGAGTTGATGAACACCAGGGCGTACAGGACCATCTCGGGGTCTTCGACCAGGCCGCACAGCAGCGCCAGCCCGACCTTGACCACGGTCATCACGACCATGATCAGCGTCGGCGTCCGGGCGTCCTTGAGCGCGTAGAAGACGCGCATCTGCATCATCGTGATCGCGTAGGGCAGCACGCCGAACGCCGAGACGGCCAGCGCGATACCGATCTGCCCGGCATCGCCGCTGCTCTTGCCGACCGAGAACAGGGCCAACGCCAGCGGGAGCCCGATGGCGCTCATGACGCCGCTGATCGGGAGCAGCGTGACCGTGGACAACCGGTTGCCCAGGGACAGGTCGGCGACGACCTTCGGGTAGTCGTGGTCGGCGGCGGCCCCGCTCATCCGCGGCAGGATCGCGGTCATCACGGAGAACCCGATGACGCCGTACGGGAGCTGCAGCAGCATCCACACGTAGTTGTACATCGACCACACGACGGCCCGGGTGCCGACGCCGCTCATCACCATCAGGCCGATCTGGCTGACGCCGACGTAGGCCAGCATCCACAGCGCGAGGCCGCCGAACTCGTTGAGCCGCGGGTCCCAGCCCCACCGCCAGCGGAACCGGAATCCGGTGCGGCGCAGCGCCGGGACCTGGATGAACGCCTGCGCGACGACGCCGAGGGTGACCCCGATCCCCAGCGTCAGCAGGTGCGCGTCGGTCATCCGGATCGGGTTGACGGTGAGTTCACCGGGCAGCGTCCAGTAGACGCAGATGGTGGCGATCACGACGAGGTTGTTGACGACGGGAGCCCAGGCCGGTGGGCTGAAGATCTGCTTGGCCTGCAGGATCGCGCTCATCAACGCGCTGATCCCGTAGAACAGGATCTGCGGCAGCAGCAGGTAGGCGAACGCGGTGGCCAGCTCCGGACTGGCGTTGCCCCCGTCGCGGACGTACAGCCACACCAGCCCCGGTGCCGCGACGACGGCGAGCGCGGTGCCGATCACCAGCATCACGACCGACAGCGTCAGCAGCCGCTGGATGTAGGACTCGCCGCCGTCGGAGTCCGACTTCTGCGCGCGCACCAGGACGGGCACGATCACGCTGGTCAGCACCCCGCCGATCAGCAGCTCGAACACGCTGTTCGGCAGGTTGTTCGCCACGGTGAAGGAGTCGTTCTCGACGCCGAAGCCGATGATCAGCGCGAGCAGGATCTTCCAGCCGAAACCGGTGATCCTGCTGATGAGGGTGGCGATCGCCATCGAGCCGCTGGCGCGCAGCAGCGACTTGCCGCCGCCACCGCCGCCGCCGGTGGGGCGCAGCACCTGGGTCTGCTCCTGGGTCTGCTCGGCGGCCTGGTCGAGACCCGGTTCGGGCAGCACCGCCGGGATGGGCTGCGTCTCGGCGGCGTGCCAGCCGGATCGCGCGGCGGCACCGCGTTCGGCGGGCACCGGCCGGGCCGCTGCGGGCACCGGCTGCTGCGGCCGGGGCGCCTGCGGCGGGCCACCGGGCTCGACACGCGGGATGTGCTGCGTCCGATCGTCGGCGGGAGCCGCCGGGCCGCCGGGACCGCCCGGACCCGCCGGGTGCCGCCGTGCTTCCGCGTCGCTGTCTCGGTTCACTGCCTGTGCCCTTCACTCACCGCCTGTGCCGGCTCGCGGGGTGTCACTCCCGCGGGTGGCCGGACCAGGATGTCAGCTCGGGCTGCGGTCACTTTCGGTGGTGCTGCCGGAGACCGCGGTGGACTCGGCGACGGACGCCTCCCCACCTTCCGAGGCGGGGCCCTGCCCCGCGCCTGCCGCGGCCAAGCGGGCCCGGCGCGCCCGCAACCGGCGCAGGATGCGCCGCCCGGACAGGATCACCAGCAGCGCGCTGGCGATCGCGGTGAGGCCGACGGTGAACGGGTCGTAGGTGTAGGACTGCAGCTGGATCCGCTTCGCCGTGCCCAGCTTCGTCCCGGCCTCGGTGGTGACCGCCACGTCGACGGTGAACTGGCCCGCCCGGTGCACCTCGGTCTCCAACCGGAAGTGCCTGCGCCCCTGCGCGGGTACCCGGATGACGCCGAGGTCGCGGGTCTCCAGCCCGGCCGTCGCGGGGATGCGCAGCCGCACCGACACGGTCACCGGCAGGTCGTTGGTGACGGTCATCGGGATCGGCGCGTTCGACGCGGTGAGCGTGATCTTCCCGGCGAACTCGTCGAGCCTGACCTGTGAGAGCACCCCGTCGAGGGTGTCGGTGGCGACCCGCACCCAGTGCCGGGCCGCGGCCGGGTCGTTGCGCCAGGCGCTGGAGGCGCCGCGCAGCAGCCCGTTGCGCAGCGGCGTGGTGAGCGCCGCCCGGTCCAGGTCGGTCGCCGGGTCCTTCTCGCTGGAGCGGTACAGGTCGCCGACCTTGTAGTTCTGCTCGGCGAGCTGGTCGAGCACCGGCTGCGGGATCTCCTCGGCGGCGTTCTCCGCCGGGTACTCCGGTCGCGCCACCGGCAGCGCCGCGTCGCTCTGCTCCGCCTCGCCGCCGCGCTCGGGCAGCCCCGCGGGGCGCACGTACCCGGCTTCGGCGAGGCCGCGCAGGCCGTCCAGCAGCGAACGCAGGTCCTCCCCGCTGAGGTTCCAGCGCCGCGGCGGCGCCAGCACCGAGGTCGCGCCGTCCTGGGCGCCCAGCGTGGCGCGGTAGGTGAGCGCCCCGAGCGCGTTCTGCACGCTGGCCGCGCCGCCGTCCTCCGGGGACATCGCCGTCGTCTCGCGCGGGCCGCCGTGGTTGGGGTCCAGCGCCCCGGACAGCAGCGGATCGATCGGCAGGGCCGTCGGCCCGTCCTCGAACAGCCGGGACGGGGCCGGCGAGCCGGTGGACGTCGAGGCCGGGTCGACGAGCACCGTGTCGATGCCGAGGCCGGTGAGCCTGCGGGAGATCGGCTCGTCCAGCGCTCCTTCGATGGGCCAGAGCACGCTGCGGCGCGGTTCGGTGGCCAGCACCTGCTTCACCAGGCTCGCGCCGTCCAACGAGCCCTTGATCAGGTCGGGCAGACCGGCGTGCTCCAGGGCGAGCAGGTCCGAGTCGGCGTAGGGCAGCGCCAGCACGCACCGCCCGGCGGTCGCCTCGCGCAGCTTGTTCAGCCACAGCTGCGCCGAAGCCGCCCCGGTGCCCTCCTGCGTCCCGCCGTCGGGCCGCCGCACCAGGTAGCCGCGGCTCATGGCCTGGACGGTGGCCAGCAGGTCGGGGTCGACGGCGACGCACAACCCGTTGCCCAGCGGCGATCCGGCGCCCGCGCCGTCCACCACGGACTGCACCAGGTCGTAGAGCCTGCCGCCGGGGGTGAGCGAGGCGGCGAGCGCGTCGTCGGCGAGCACGGCCCGCTGGTCCGGCGTGCCCTCCTGCTGCATCCGCGGGTAGTCGACGATCGGCAGCAGCACGGCGATCGCCGCGGGTTCCGCCGGCTTCGCGGGCGGGGCACCGGGCGGGGCCAGCACCGGCAGCAGGAAGCGGGACTCGCCGATCCGCGCGCGCCCGCCGTCGTCGGGCTGGCCGTTGACGTTGACCAGCAGCGGGAACGAGCCGGATTCGGCGATCTCCAGCGAGTCGGGCCCGGTGAGCGGCACCTTCAGCTCGAACGGGGCCTGCTGGCCCGGGGCGAGGGTGTCGATCAGCGGCCGGAAGCTCGTCTCGTCGACCGTGGCGGCGTTGCCGCGCAGCGCGTCCTGCACGGCGGGGTCCGACTGGGTCGGGTAGCCGCGCTGCACGCGGGCCTCGATGCCGTTGATGGTGCTGCCGGACCGGTTGGTGATCCGGCCGCTGATGCTCACCTCACCGGTCGAGCCCGAGACCACCGACGGCGTGACTTTGGTCACTTCGAGCTGGGTCGCGTCGGACCCCTGCGCGCTCGCCGTGCGGGCCGAGGTGATCGGAATCCCGCTGATCAGCAGGACCGCGACCACTGCGGCTAGCAGACACCTCACCCCGGCTCCGTTCCCGTGTTCCGGGGAGTCTTGCCGCTCCCCTGCTCGTCCGCGCCCGGCTGGGGATCGCCGAGCAGCGCGAGCGCGTGCCGCACCAGACGCCGTTCGTCGGCGTAGGCCAGCACCTCGTCCAGTTCACCTAGCGGCACCCAAGCCACCTCGGTGACCTCCACGTCCTCGTCCGAAAGTTCTCCGCCGACCGCGTCCAGCAGGAAGTGGTGCACCGTCTTGTGCACGCGCCGGTCGCCGGCGACGAACCAGTAGTCGATCGTGCCGATCGCCACCGTCACCCGTCCGATGATCCCCGTCTCTTCCGCGACCTCGCGCACCGCGGTCTGCTCCGGCGTCTCACCAGGCTCGATGTGGCCCTTCGGCAACGACCACAGCAGTCGCCCCCTGCGGTCGGACCTCCCGATGATCGCAGCGAGCCGTTCCGGCTCGGCGACCACCAGCCCCCCGGCGGAGGTTTCGTCCACGGTCCGCAGCCGCCGGCGCCGGCGGCGGTTCCGGCGCCCCGGCTGTGCGCCGCCGGAGCGGCCGGGCGACGGAGGCATGCGGCCGATGGTAATGCGATCAGCGACCGCACCGGTGGTCGAAGCGGCCCCGGAGATCCTTCGCTGAGCAGCCGATATCCTCTCCCCGTGGCCCCTTCGACCCGTGACGCCCCGGACGAGACCGACCTGCGCGCCCGCGCCCGCGAGGCCCAGCCCAGCGCGCAGCCGACGGAGGCCCAGCGCAGCGCGGTCGCCGAGCTGGTCGAGGCCGCCCCGGTCGTCGCGGAGCTCGCCGAGCGGTTCGCCGCCGCGGGCCATCGGCTGTACCTGGTGGGCGGCAGCGTCCGGGACGCGCTGCTGGGCAGGCTCGGCACCGACCTGGACTTCACCACCGCGGCCCGCCCGGAGCGGGTGCGGGAGCTGCTGGACGGCTGGGCGGAGACCGTCTGGGACACCGGGATCGAGTTCGGCACCCTCGGCGCCTACAAGCGCGGCACCACGGTGGAGATCACCACGTTCCGCGCCGACAGCTACGACGGCGTCACCCGCAACCCGGAGGTGGCGTTCGGCGACACCATCGAGGGCGACCTGCTGCGCCGCGACTTCACGGTGAACGCGATGGCCGTCGAGCTGGGCGCCCGCGAACTCGTGGACCTGCACGACGGCCTCGCGGACCTGGCAGGCGGCAGGCTGGACACCCCCGCGACCCCGCAGGAGTCGTTCGCCGACGACCCGCTGCGGATGCTGCGCGCCGCCCGGTTCGCCGCCCAGCTCGGGTTCGAACCGGCCGAGCGGGTGCTGGCGGCGATGCGCGAGATGGCCGACGAGCTCGCCCGCATCACCCCGGAGCGGATCCAGGCGGAGCTGTCGAAGCTGCTGTGCGGCCGGTACCCCCGCAAGGGCGTGGAACTGCTGGTGGAGACCGGCCTGGCCGAGCACGTGCTGCCCGAGGTGTCGGCGATGCGGCTGGAGATCGACGAGCACCACCAGCACAAGGACGTCTACGAGCACTCGCTGGTGGTGCTGGAGCAGGCCATCGACCTGGAGCGGGCGGCCGACCCGGACGGCGAACCCGACCTGGTGCTGCGGCTGGCGGCGCTGCTGCACGACATCGGCAAGCCGGGCACCCGGCGGTTCGAGCCGGGCGGCGGGGTCAGCTTCCACCACCACGAGGTGGTCGGCGCGAAGATGGCCCGCAAGCGGCTGCGGGCGCTGCGCTACTCGAAGGAGATCGTCGGCCAGGTCTGCGAGCTGGTGTACCTGCACCTGCGCTTCCACGGCTACGGCGACGGGCAGTGGACCGATTCGGCGGTGCGCCGGTACGTGACGGACGCGGGCCCGCTGCTGCCCCGGCTGCACAAGCTGGTGCGGGCCGACTGCACGACGCGGAACAAGCGGAAGGCGAACGCGCTGCAGCGCTCCTACGACGATCTCGAGGAGCGGATCGAGCGGATCGCCGCCGAGGAGGACCTGGCGCGGGTCCGCCCGGACCTGGACGGCAACGAGATCATGCGGCTGCTGGGGCTGCCGCCGGGGCCGCTGGTGGGCCGGGCGTGGAAGCACCTGAAGGACGCCCGGCTGGACCGCGGCCCGATGGAGCACGAGGACGCCGTCGCCGAGCTGCACCGCTGGGCCGCCGAACAGGGCATCGAGGTCCCCGGCGAGGCCTGATCCGCCGGGCTGCGCGGCGGGTGCGGAAGGTTGGCGGCGAGTGGGCTTCGCGACTCCGCCGATCGCACCTCCCGGCCGGGCTCAGGCGCCACGCGTCGAGACGAGCGTTCCCGATTCGCGTTCTCCCTGGTCAGCTCGATCTATTAATACTCAGGTGAATCGCTGAGCACGCAAGATTCACTGTTCGCAGTCGAGCGGGTCGATCGAGCGGTCGTGAGCGCCGGAAACCGCCCGCGTTCGCGGCACGGTCACGCCAGGCGGCTTTCCGCTCTGCGATCATGCGGGGGTGGAACCAGACGCGGAGGTGGAGCCGGGGACGCTGCTGGTGGCTGCTCCGCAGCTGCTCGACGTGAACTTCCGCCGGACGGTGGTCTACATCATCCACCACCGGAACGAAGGCACCCTCGGCGTCATCCTCAACCGGCCCAGCGAGGTCGCCGTCAGCGACGTGCTGCCGCAGTGGGCCCCGCACGCCAGCGAACCGCCCTCGCTGTACGTCGGCGGCCCCGTCGAGCAGCGCACCGCGATCTGCCTCGCCGCGCTGCGCGCCGGGGAGGACGTCGGCCGGATCAGCGGCATGGTCGGGGTGCGCGGGCCGGTCGGGCTCGTCGACCTCGACGGCGACCCGGAGGACCTGGTGCCGCGCGCCCGCGGCCTGCGCTTCTTCGCGGGCTACGCCGGGTGGGACGCCAAGCAGCTCGCCGGGGAGATCGAACGCGGCGACTGGATCGTGGTGCCCGCGCTGCCGGACGACGTGATCGTCGCGCCCGGCGCGGACCTGTGGGGGCGGGTGCTGCGCCGCCAGGGCACCCCGCTGGCCTTCCTCGCCACCCACCCCGGTGACGTGAAGGTCAACTAGCCCGGAACGCGAGAACGCCCGCGGATCGATCTCCGCGGGCGTTCCGACGTCGAGGTGGGGTCAGCCGCAGCAGCCGCCGGGGCAGCCGCCGCAACCGGCGGCGACCGGTGCCGGGATCGCCTCGGCGGCCCGGTTGCCCAGGACACCGCCGACGACCATCAGCGCGAACGCACCGGCGATGCCGAGCACCGCGACGACGACCGCGCTGGTCGTCGTGCTCAGCAGCGGCTCGGACACGCCGGCGAGGATCGCCACGGCGCCACCGGCGAGCATCGCGGGCGCCGCGACCCGGTTGCCGAGCTCGAACGCCTCTTCGCTGCGCAGCGTCGCCGGCGTGCGCACACCCACGTAGCGGTTCGGCGGCAGCTGGCTCCGCAGTCCGCGCCACCCGATGAACACCAGCGCCGCGCCGAGTACGACGAGCAGCGCGCACAAGACCATCTGCACAGCCATCACCTGGACAGGGTACGACCGGCCCCGTCCCGGCATCCGCGCGCTACCCGGTGGCGTTCGCTGGATCACACGGCGAGCAGGGGTTCCGATCAGCGGTGCCGCCCGGGATCGTCCGGCCACCGGCGACCCGCCGCGCGGCCTCCGGACGGGCCTGCGGAAAAGCGGTTGGGGGTGGGCGGCACACTGGGGGTGTGCGATCCGCGCGGTGAGCAGGGAAGGAAACGCGGTTGATGAGCGGCCAGGCAGCAGGTGCGACGAGCGAGCCGACGGGAACGTCGGGCGGGGGTGAGGAGACGCCCCGGTTCCGCTACACCGCGGAGACGGCGGCGCAGGTCGAGCAGCGCTGGCAGCAGCGCTGGGAGGAGCTCGGCACCTTCCACGCGCCGAACCCGTCCGGGCCGCTGAGCACCGGTTCCGAGCTGGACGCGGCGAACAAGCTGTTCATCCAGGACATGTTCCCGTACCCCTCCGGTTCGGGGCTGCACGTCGGGCACCCGCTGGGCTTCATCGGCACCGACGTCTACGCCCGCTTCCACCGGATGCTGGGCCGCAACGTGCTGCACACGATGGGCTTCGACGCGTTCGGCCTGCCCGCCGAGCAGTACGCGGTGCAGACCGGCACGCACCCGCGCACCACGACCGAGCAGAACATCGAGCGCTACCTGCGCCAGATCCGCCGGCTGGGCCTGGGCCACGACGAGCGCCGTCGCATCGCCACCACCGACATCGAGTTCTACAAGTGGACCCAGTGGATCTTCCTGCAGGTGTTCCACGCCTGGTACGACCCGGACGCGGACGGCGGCAAGGGCCGGGCACGGCGGATCTCCGAGCTGGAGCAGGAGTTCGCCGACGGCGTGCGCAGCACCCCGGACGGGCGTCCCTGGGCCGAGCTGGACCGCGCCGAGCAGCGCGAGCTGATCGACTCCTACCGGCTGGCGTACCTGTCCGAGGCGCCGGTGAACTGGGCGCCCGGCCTGGGCACCGTGGTGGCGAACGAGGAGGTCACGGCCGACGGCCTGACCGAGCGCGGCAACTTCCCGGTGTTCCGCCGCAACCTCAAGCAGTGGATGATGCGGATCACCGCCTACGCCGACCGGCTGGTGGACGACCTGGACCGGCTGGACTGGCCGGACAAGGTCAAGAGCATGCAGCGGAACTGGATCGGCCGCTCGCAGGGTGCCAACGTCACCTTCGCGCTGGACGGCTCCGCCGAGCGGGTCGAGGTCTTCACCACCCGCCCGGACACCCTGTTCGGCGTCACCTACCTGGTGCTGGCCCCGGAGCACCCGCTGGTCGACGAGCTGACCGCGGCCGAGTGGCCGGAGGGCACCCGCGACGGCTGGACCGGCGGCGCCCCCACTCCGGCGCAGGCCGTCGCCGACTACCGCCGCACCGCGTCGATGAAGTCCGACCTGGACCGCCAGGAGAACAAGGACAAGACCGGCGTGTTCACCGGCGCGTGGGCCACCAACCCGGTCAACGGCAGCCGGATCCCGGTGTTCGTCGCGGACTACGTGCTGATGGGCTACGGCACCGGCGCGATCATGGCGGTGCCCGGCGAGGACACCCGCGACTGGGACTTCGCGCAGGCCTTCGAGCTGCCGGTGGTGCGCACCGTGCAGCCCACCGAGGACCACGTCGACGGCGCCTTCACCGGTGACGGGCCGCGGATCAACTCCGCGAACCCCGCGGCCGGGCTGGACCTGAACGGGCTGGACCTGGACGAGGCCAAGCGCACCGTCGTCGACTGGCTGGCCGAGCGCGGCCACGGCACCGGCACCGTGCAGTACAAGCTGCGGGACTGGCTGTTCGCCCGGCAGCGCTACTGGGGCGAGCCGTTCCCCATCGTCTACGGCGAGGACGGCGAGCCGCTGGGCGTGCCGGAGAGCTCGCTGCCGGTGGTGCTGCCGGAGGTCGCGGACTACTCGCCGCGCACCTTCGACCCGGAGGACGCGGACAGCAGCCCCGAACCGCCGCTGGCGAAGGCCACCGAGTGGGCCGAGGTGGAGCTGGACCTGGGCGACGGCCTCAAGCACTACCGCCGCGACACCAACGTGATGCCGCAGTGGGCCGGTTCCTGCTGGTACCAGCTGCGCTACATCGACCCGGTGAACGACTCCGAGTTCGTCGACCCCGCCAACGAGCGGTACTGGATGGGCCCGCGCCCGGCGAGCCACGGCGCGACCGACCCGGGCGGGCTGGACCTGTACGTCGGCGGCGTGGAGCACGCGGTGCTGCACCTGCTGTACTCCCGGTTCTGGCACAAGGTGCTGTTCGACCTGGGCTTCCTGAGCTCGGAGGAGCCGTACCGGCGGCTGTACAACCAGGGCTACATCCAGGCGTTCGCCTACACCGACGCGCGCGGCGTGTACGTGCCCGCCGAGCAGGTCGAGGAGCGGGACGGGAAGTTCTTCTTCGACGGCGAGGAGGTGCGCCGCGAGTACGGGAAGATGGGCAAGAGCCTGAAGAACTCCGTCTCCCCAGACGAGATGGCCGACGCCTACGGCGCCGACACGCTGCGGCTGTACGAGATGGCGATGGGCCCGCTGGACACCTCGCGGCCGTGGGCGACGAAGGACGTCGTCGGCTCGCACCGGTTCCTGCAGCGCCTGTGGCGCAACGTCGTCGACGAGACCACCGGCGAGCTGCGCGTCACCGAGGAGCAGCCGGACGACGAGGTGCTGCGCGCCCTGAACAAGACGATCGACGGCGTGCGGGAGGACTTCGACGCGCTGCGGTTCAACACGGCGGTGGCGAAGCTGATCGAGCTGAACAACCGGGTCACCAAGGCGTACTCGGGCGCGGCGGGCACGCCGCGCGCGGTGGTGGAGCCGCTGGTGCTGATGGTCGCGCCGCTGACGCCGCACCTGGCGGAGGAGCTGTGGCAGCGGCTGGGCCACGCCGAGAGCCTGGCGCGCGGCCCGTTCCCGGCGGCCGACGACCGCTACCTGGTGGAGGACACCGCCGAGTACCCGATCCAGATCAACGGCAAGGTCCGCTCCCGCGTCGTGGTGCCCGCGTCCGCGGGCCAGGACGAGGTGCGCGCGGCGGCGATGGCCGACGAGAAGGTGGTCGCGGCGCTGGACGGCGAGGAGCCGCGCAAGGTGATCGTGGTGCCGGGCCGGCTGGTCAACGTCGTGGCCTGACCCCGTTCCGCACGAGCGGCCCGCTCCCCCGGCTCCCGGGTGGCGGGCCGTTTCGCGCTCGTCCGCGTGTCGGGGCGGTGGGCGGTGGCCGCGGGTCGGCAGGATCGATCGCGGCCCGCATCACGGGCGCGGTGGCGAGCGAGGTCACATGGTCGAGTTACTGGCGAGTAACTAAGCTCGGCGCCGACGGCACCAGACCTGTGGAGGCTGGCATGGACATCCCGAAGACCCCCGCCCGGTTCGACGCGACCGAACTGGCGACGCTGCTCGACGGGCGCTGGGCTGGAGTCCGCGCCAAGGTGCGCGAAGCCCTGGAGGGCACCGAACTCCCGCCCGGCGACCACCTCGACACCGAGGCCCACCGCGCGCAGACCCTCGAACAGCTGCACCTGCTGGTCAAGAGCGGCATCCCCGAGATCGGCTTCCCCGTCGCGCAAGGCGGCCGGGGCGACGTCGGCGGCTCCGTCGTCTCGCTGGAGATGCTCGCCGGGAACCTGTCGCTGATGGTCAAGTCCGGTGTGCAGTGGGGCCTGTTCGGCGGCGCGGTGCAGGCGCTCGGCACCGAGCGCCACCACGAGCGCTACCTGCCCTCGATCATGAACCTGGACCTGCCCGGCTGCTTCGCGATGACCGAGACCGGTCACGGATCGGACGTGCAGCACCTGCGCACCACCGCCACCTACGACCCGGCGACCGAAGAGTTCGTCGTGCACACCCCGCACGAATCGGCGCGCAAGGAGTACATCGGCAACGCCGCCCGCGACGGGCGGATGGCGGTGGTGTTCGCCCAGCTCATCACCGGCGGCGAGCGGCACGGCGTGCACGCGCTGCTGGTGCCGCTCCGCGACGAGCAGGGCGCGCCGATGCCCGGCGTGCACCTGTCCGACTGCGGTCGCAAGGCCGGGCTCAACGGGGTCGACAACGGCCGGATCACCTTCGACCAGGTGCGGGTGCCGCGCGAATCGCTGCTCAACCGCTACGGCGACGTGGCCGCCGACGGCACCTACAGCAGCCCGATCGAGAGCACCGGCAAGCGGTTCTTCACCATGCTCGGCACGCTCATCCGCGGCCGGATCTCGGTGGCGGGGACGGCGGGCAGCACCGCGAAGCTCGCGCTGGAGATCGCGCTGCGCTACGCGACCGCGCGCAGGCAGTTCGACCGCCCGGGCACCTCGGAGGAGACCGTGGTGCTCGACTACCTCGCCCACCAGCGCAAGCTGCTGCCGGCGCTGGCGAAGTCCTACGCGCTGCACTTCGCGCAGGAGCAGCTGGTGCAGACGCTGCACGACGTCTCGGTCTCCGGCGACGAGCGGGCGCAGCGCGAGCTAGAGTCCCGCGCGGCCGGGCTCAAGGCGGTGACCACCTGGCACGCCACGCACGCCATCCAGACCGCGCGCGAGGCCTGCGGCGGCGCCGGCTACCTGGCGGAGAACCAGCTGCCGCAGCTCAAGGCGGACACCGACGTGTTCACCACCTTCGAGGGCGACAACACGGTGCTGCTGCAGCTGGTCGCGAAGGGGCTGCTCACCGATTACAAGGACCAGTTCGACGAGCTCGGCACCGTCGGCATGGCCCGCTTCGTCGCCGACCAGTTCGTCGGCACCGTCATCGAGCGCACCGCGGCGAAGTCGCTGGTGCAGCGCCTGATCGACGCGGCGCGGGACGACGAGGACGCGGTGTTCGACCGCGGCTGGCAGCTGAAGCTGTTCGACGAGCGCGAGCGGCACGTGCTCGACGGGCTCGCCCGCAGGCTGCGCCGCGCCGCGGGCAAGGACGCCGACCCGTTCGCGGTGTTCAACAACGCCCAGGACCACGTGCTGCGGGCGGCGCGGGTGCACATCGACCGGGTCGTGCTGGAGGCGTTCGTCGCCGGTGTCGAGCGGTGCCCCGACCCGGCGACGGCGCAGCTGCTGGAGCGGGTGTGCGACCTGTACGTGCTCAGCACGATCGAGGAGGACCGCGGCTGGTTCCTGGAGCACGAGCGGATCACGCCGCGGCGCGCGAAGGCGGTGACCGAGGCGGTGAACGGGCTCTGCCAGGGCCTGCGGCCGCACGCCGTCGAGCTGGTGGAGGCGTTCGGCCTGCCCCGCCAGTGGCTGACGGCGCCGATCGCGACGGGCGCGGAGCACGCGCGGCAGGACGCGCAGCGCGCGCACGACCGCACCCTCGGCTGATCTCCGGAACCGGCGGCCCGCTCGACCTCGCGGTCGGGGGGCCGCTGTCGTGCGGTACCCGGATTCTTCCGGTTCCTGTTCGATCCGACACTGTTGCGTGGTGAATGAGAGGAATTGATCTACGCCCATATGGGTGAAAAGATCGGAACGACTTTGAGCACGGATAGTGTCTTGATCTGTGCCTTGGCGCACATATAACGGAACAATCTCACTCGCCTTGGGTAGCTTTCGGCCCCATGGCATGGACCAATTCGCAACGTTCCGTAATCGCTTCGGGTCTCGCGGCAGTGGCGCTCGGGGCCGGGATCGCGGTTCCGGCTCAAGCGTTCGCCGCCGACACCGGGCAGCAGCAGCGCGTCGTCGAGCTGGTGAACGAACAGCGGGCGAACGCCGGTTGCGGGCCGGTCACCGCAGACCAGCGGCTCGCCGAAGCCGCCACCGGGCACAGCTCCGACATGGCCACCCGCGGCTACTTCTCGCACACCACGCCGGAAGGCGTCACCTTCGACCAGCGGATCAAGAAGGCCGGTCACCCGTCCGCCGGCGCCGAGAACATCGCCCAGGGGCAGCGCAGCGCCGAACAGGTCATGGACGCCTGGATGAAGTCCGACGGGCACAAGCGCAACATCCTGAACTGCTCGCTCAAGAGCATCGGCGTCGGCATCGACGACGGCGGCTCGACCTGGACCCAGGACTTCGGCTACTGAGCCGACGATCCTGTCCGATTCGGACCCCGATCCGCACCACCCCGAAGAATGCGGCCTCGGTCCGAATCGCGGAGAAACCCGGTGGGGACCGGGAAGCAGGGGTGTCACACGCGCGGCCGGGGAACCGTTCCCCTCTCCCGGTCCCCCGGCCGCGCACCCCGCTGCCGAACCCGCCTCGCGCCGAGCCTGGCGGAACCCCGGTTGGCCGTCCCGCTGCGGGAACGTTCACCGGTGGCCGCGCCACGGGCGACGGCGCCGTGCTCGCACGGATCCCGTCGAGAACCCGCGGGTGGTTCGTGCTCCGGCGGCCCGCGGCTGCGAGGGCCCTCGTCAGCTCACCGCCGGGCCGATGTCGCCGACGTGGAGGGGGCCGTCGATCGCGCTCGGCCAGTCGACGCCGATCCCGCCGCCCTGCGGCAGGGTGAGCTGGGCCGTCGAGACCGGGATCGGGTCGGAGGACTCCGGCGGGGTGGCCACGTAGGCGACGCCGGGGTGCTGCTCGTCGATCGTGTACCGCTGCGCGGAACCCGGCTCGGGGCTGATCACCTCGACGGGCTGCTGCGCCTCTCCGTCGAAGAAGATCAGGGACGACGGCGCGCCCTCGACCTCGCAGGACACCCCGGGCTTCGCCGCGAAGGTGATAGCGAACAGCCGCCCGTCGTCCGGCGCGTGGCCCTCCGCCACCGAGACGTCCAGGTCACCCGGCGTGCACCAGGGGTACTCGGGGGCGTCCGCGGCGGCTGCCGCGCCCGCGGTGAGCAGCGCACCTCCGCCGACCAGGGCGCTGAGCGCGGTGGCGGTGGCGACGCGGCGGAACTTCGCGGTGCTGAGCATGTGGTGCCTCCTGGCGGTCGTCGTGTTCCTCGACCACAAGACGCGCGGCACCGGCCGAGGATGCCCCCGGCCGGGCAGGAGTGAGATCCCGGACCGGCGGGCAACCGGATCGCGCCGCGGAGCGTTCTCGCCCGGATCAGGCGATGCCGATCTCCGCGGCCAGCTCGTCGAGCTGCGACTCGTACAAGCGGTCCGAGTTGACCAGCGCGAACGGGAACCGCCCGAACACCTCCAGCGCCACGTGCCCGTACAACCGCACCCACCAGCGCAGCAGCACGAACACCGCATCGGTGTCGTAGGCGCTCTCGGGGACGTCCTCGGCGAAGGCGTGCGCGAGGGCCCGCTGGTTGGCGGCGAGCTCGGCCTGCAGGTCGGCGGGCGCGGCGTCGTGCCGCACGAGCGTGGTCGCTTCGACCATGAGCGGCCCGATGACGCTCATGAACACCCCGGCGAACCGGTCGTCCGAGCCGTCGCCGCGCGCCGACGCACCCGGTTCGCCGGTCTCGTCGGACCGCGTGGCGAACACCAGCGCGAACTCCTTCGGGTGGGCGAGCGCCCAGCGGCGGAACCCGTGGCAGACCGCGTTGAGCTTGCCGCGGAAATCAGCCGGGTCCACCTGCTCCAGCCGTTCGTTGAGCTCGTCGACCAGGTCGGTGCAGACGTCGTCGCCGAGCCTGCGCAGCAGGTCTTCCCGCGAGTCGTAGTAGCGGTACAGCGCGGGCGCGGTGATGCCGAGCTCGCGGGCGATGGCGCGCAACGTCACCGCGTCCCGCCCCTGCGCGATGAGCAGGGCGCGCGCGTGTTCGAGGATCTCCAGATCGGTGGCCGCACGGATGCGTTCGCGCCGGGTGCCCTGGCTCGTCATGCGGTCGCTCCATCGAGTGCTGCCGCTGGTGCTGGCGCTGCGGCGCGGATCGGGACGTCACGGGCACCGTAACGGGTCGTAGCGGCCGGACCGGTGGAACGCCCGTTTCGGTGATCAGGAATAAGCCGAGCGGCGGTGGCGTTGCGCGGTGGAGGCCAGTGGATCACTCGTCGGTGATCGCCCGACCGTGGGAGCGGGCCCGGGCCACCCGGGAACCGGAGCGCCGGGCTCGGGAACGCCGTTCCCGGTGGACGCGGTCGCGTCGGAAGCCGGGGACGCGGGGACCACTGCGCGCACGAGAACATCACGGCAACGGGCTCCGGCCCGGAAGCAGGGAGGTGCGGCCGATGGGCGCCGCGGAGCTGATCGTCTACACCAGGCCGGGTTGCCCGTTCTGCACGTCGCTGCGGGCTGGCCTGCGGCGCCAGGGCCTGGAGTACCGGGACGTCGACATCTGGCAGGAGCAGGACGCGGCCGCGGTGGTCCGCTCGATCGCCGACGGCAACGAGACGGTGCCGACGGTCGTGCTGGGCGACTGGACGGCGGTGAACCCGTCGGCGGGGCAGGTGCTGGACGCGGTGCGCGAGCACGCCCCCGAGCTGCTGCCGGACCACAAGCCCGGTCCCGTCGAAGGCACCTTGAACGCCCTGGGCCTGAAGCGGGATCGCTGAGCTCCCCGGGAGTGGGACCAGGGGCCGGCCGCACGGGGGGCGTCACGGCCGGCGCCTGGGGGTTGCGATCGCCGGTGGCGCGATACCGGCGAGCAGCAACTCATCCAGTCTGACGCGCGGCCGCGTCGCGCGGATGCCACTTGGTCGAGAACTACCCCCGAAAGGGTGGGAACGTTCCGGAGTTCGGTGGTTGGAGTTGCGGCGAACGCTGCGCGGGGGACGTGATCCGGGAGTCGCCGGGCCTCATGCCGATTTGTCGACATGTCGCCGTCTCGACTCATCGACGTCTTGACTCGGCGTCATCTCGACCCGGCGCCGTCTCGACCCGGCCCCGTCTCGACCCGGCCCCGTCCCGTCCCGACCCGGCCCCGTCCCGACCCGCAGGGCCCGTCTTCGACGGCCGTCTTGATCAGCGCCCGTCTTGGTCCAGCCGCTGTTTCTCGACCCGGCGCGGCCTTGGCCCCACCCGACCGCTCGACCTCGGCTCCGCCGCGGCCTAGCTCCGCCGTCGCGGCACCTGCCGGACGCGAAGTCCGCTCCGAGCGGTCTCCGCCCCGCCGAGTCGCTCCCGCCGAGTCGCCCCGCCGACATGTCGACACGTCGACCCGAGGCACGACCGGGCGTGTCGACGCGGCGACATGTCGACACACCGACCTGTCGCCGCGCCCGCGCCGACCCGCGATCACGCGGTGGCCCGCTCCTCGCGCTCCCCGACCAGCCGCGCGTAGCGGGTGCCCCCGGCCAGCAGCAGGAGCCCGGCCGCCAGGAACGCCAGCACCCGCACCAACCCGGACAGCGCCGCCAGGTCGAACAGCAGCAGCTTCGCCAGCGCGGCCCCGACGAGCACGAACCCGGTCACGCGCGCGGACACCGAGCGGATCCCGCGCAGCAGCGCCAGCAGCGCGGTCGCCAGCCAGGAGACGGTGATCAGGGCGTGCCCGGCGAGGAACCCGGCCGGGCCGGGCACCACCAGCAGGCTCAGCGCCAGCACCGCGCCGCTCCCGCCGTAGAGCACGCCGAGGGCTGCGGGCAGCACCGCGCGCGGGCTCGCCGCCAGCACGCCCAACCGGACCGCGGACCAGGTCGTGCTCGCGGCGGCGGCGCCGATCAGCAGGAACGCGACCACACCGGAGAGCACCGCCGAGGTCGAACCGGCCGGGAAGGGCCCGGCGGGGAACAGCAGGAACGACGTCGGCGGCACCTCGGCGACCAGCGCGAGCAGCGTTCCGGCGGTGCCGAACAGCGCGGCGCCCAGCAGCAGTCCCCTGCCGCGCAACCGGTGCGCGAGCAGCGCCAGCAGCACCGCCTCCGCGAGCAGCCCCAGCGACCGGCCGGAACCACCGGCGACCAGCAGCGTCGCCTGGAACGCGGTCAGCGCGGCCATCCCGCCCGCGACGGTGCCGAGCACCCGGGGCACCGCGCTCGCCAGGCCACCGGCCCACACCGCGCCCTGCGCCGCGGCGACGAGCACCAGCACCCCCAGCGCGGACCAGCGGTCCAGCAGCGGTGCGACGAGCAGGGTCGGGGCCCCGGCGGCGACGAGCAGCGCGATCGCGAGCGGGTCGCGCGGGCGGTGGCGCGCGGTGACCACGGCGAGCGCGACTCCCGCGCAGGCCACCGCCAGCGCGGCCGCCGTCGCGGGCCACGGGTCGCCCGCGAGCAGCGCGTGGCCGTCGGCGACGACCGCGGCCAGCACCGCCGGGACCGCGGAGGCGGCGGTGAGCCCGCGCCAGGACCGGCGCACCTGCACCGGCATCGCGGCGACCTTGAGCACGACGAGGAACCCGGTGAGCAGCGCGGTGGAGGCGGGTTCCGCCGGCACCGGGCCGAACAGCAGCGGCGCGCACAGCGCGCAGCCCAGCACCACGCCGACCGCGAGGGCCTGCGAGAGCCAGCGGTCGGCCAGCCACAACCCGAGCAGCGCGAGCACCAGGGCGGCGGCGAGCCCGGCCGGCGCGGGCAGGAACTCGTAGAGCGCGGTCGCGGCCAGCACGTCCAGGTAGAACACGGCGATGCCGGTGGCGGCCAGCGCGAACGCCCCGGCGGCCGCGGTCGAGCGCCGCCGCACCTGGAACGCGCACCCGAGCAGCACCGCGCCCAGGGCGGCGCCGCCCGCGGTCCGGCCGACCGGTCCGATCCAGCCGTGCTGCACGGCCATGACCATGAGCAGCACGACGCCGAGCAGCGTGATCGCGGCCCCGGCCCAGGCGAGCAGCCGGGTGCCCTGCCGAGCGGTCCAGTTCGCCATCCGGTCCAGCGGCGTCGGTCGCGGCGGGGGCGGTGGCGCGGTGCCGGTGAACGGGTGCGAGGCCGGGTGCAGCGGTGCGTGGTGGTGCGGGGGCGGAACGGTCGCCGGGTGCTGCGGGTAGCCGCCGCCGACCGGGCGGTTGAGCCACGTCAGCAGTCCGTCTGGCTGCGGCGGGACGAAGTGCGCGGCCGGTCCGGCCGGGGGCTGGGAGGTGGCGGGTCCGGCGGAGTTCCGCGCCGCGCCGGGCTCGACGGTGCTGGAACCGTCGTGGCTGCCGGGGTCGCTGGGCGTGCCGGAGTCGTGCGAGGAGCCGAGATCGCGGGAAGGAGCGAAGTCGCGGGGAGAACGGGATTCGCCGGGAGAACGGGATTCGCTGGGAGAACGGGGCTCGCTGGGAGAACGGGGCTCGCGCGCCGCGCCGGAACCCGGGGAGGGATCGGGGTCGCGAGGAGAACCGGGCTCCTGGGACGCACCGGAACCGAGGGCGGGGTCGGGCTCGCGAGGTGTCCCGAAGTCGCGGGAAGGCTCCAAGTAGTGGGGAGGCTCGGATTCGTGGGAAGGCTCGGATTCGTGGGAAGGGAGGGTTCCACCGGACGAGCCGGGCTCGCCGGAAGTTCCGCAGGAGTCGGACTCTCCCGGCTCGCCACGACCGGCCCCCGAAGACGGGGCAGCCCCCGCCGCGGGCGCGGCCGGGGTCTGCGTCGGTTCGGCGAAGCTGGTGTCGACGGGCTCGCCGGGGATCGGTGCGGTCCCGGTGCGGATCGTCGCCGTCGGGAGCGGGATCCGGTCGGGTGCGCCCGGTCGGGCACGTCTGCTGCCGCCGGGTGTCGGTCGGTCGGGTGGCGCGGCGAGGATGCCGCCGGTCGGTGCGGAGCGTTCCCCAGTGATCACGGTGTCACCTTCGGTGTTCGTCGTGGTTTCCCCAGATGCCGTTGCGCGCTGCGCGGCCGGACCGCGAAGCTGCTCCCCGAGCACGCCGAGTTCGGTCCCCAGCTCGGTGAACATCACGGCGATCCGGTCGATCGGATCGGCGAGGTCGCCGAGGTCGGAAGCGGGGCCTGCGATCGTGCGTGCTGTGCGCTGTGTTGCCATGAGCACACTCTGTCGGCCGAAGGGGTCCGGCGGGATCCGTACGGCTACTCATCGGTTACTCATCGGTCAGCTGAACCGCTGCTCCGTACGGGTACGTACTGGGTCACCGAATCACCTGGCGTGCCCGTTCCGGCGGTGCATTTCCGGGCCGATCGGATGAGCCCTGCCTACGATCGAGGAGAGGCCGCAAGAGAAGGGTATGGTCTAGACCATGTCGCTGTTCACTGGTGTCGGAGTCAGCTCCGGCCGAGCATCCGGCCCGGTCGCCAGGGTCGCCGAAGCCCTCCCCGAACCGGCCGCGACCCCGGCGCCCGCCGACGCCGCGGCCGAAGCGCGCCGGATCCGCCCGGCCGCCGAAGCCGTCGCGAACCGGCTGTTCGAACGTGCCGGAGTCGTCGGGGGCGAAGCCAAGGCCGTGCTGGAGACCACCGCCGCCATGGCGCTGGACCCGGCGCTGCTGTCCCAAGCCGAACAACTGGTCACCAACAACGCGCTCCCCGCGCCGCGCGCCGTGCACGAAGCCGCCAACGGCTTCGCCGACGCGCTGCGCAACGCGGGCGGCTACCTCGCCGAACGCGTCCGGGACATCCACGACGTGCGGGACCGCGTCATCGCCGAACTGCTCGGCGCCACCCCGCCGGGCGTGCCCGACCTGGACCGGCCGAGCGTCCTGCTCGCCCGCGACCTCGCGCCGGCCGACACCGCCGACCTCGATCCGCGGCTGGTGCTCGCGCTGGTCACCGAGGAGGGCGGCCCCACCAGCCACACCGCGATCCTGGCCCGCGCGCTCGGCATCCCCGCCGTCGTCGCGGCCCGCGGCATCCTCGCCGCGGCGCCCGTCGTCGGCGTGCTCGTCGGCGCCGCGACCGGCAGCGTCGAGACGTCCGGCGAACCGGTGCGCACCCGGGCCGCCGAGCGCGGGCGGGGCGTGGACTGGAACGGCGCCGGCGGCACCGCCGACGGGCACGCCGTGTCCATCGTCGCCAACGTCGGGTCCGCCGTCGACGCGCGGCTCGCGGTGGAGGCCGGGGCGCAGGGCGTCGGCCTGTTCCGCACCGAGTTCTGCTACCTCGGCGCCGACGAGGAACCCGACGTGCGCACCCAGCGCGCCGCCTACGCCGAAGTGCTGTCCCCGTTCGAGGGCAGGCCGGTCGTCGTGCGCACCCTCGACGCGGGCGCCGACAAACCGCTGTCCTTCCTGGACATGGGCACCGAGCCGAACCCGGCGCTCGGCGTCCGCGGGCTGCGGGTCTGCTTCGAGCGGCCCGGCGTGCTGGACCGGCAGCTGGAGGCCATCGCCGGGGCCGAGCAGGACTCCGGCGCGAAGGTCTCGGTGATGGCGCCGATGGTCGCCACCGCCGACGAGGCCGCCTGGTTCGCCGACCGGGTGCGCGCCGCGGGCCTCGGCCGGGCCGGGGTGATGATCGAGGTCCCGGCCGCCGCGCTCACCGCCGACGAAGTGCTCGACGCCGTCGACTTCGTCAGCGTCGGCACCAACGACCTCGCGCAGTACGTGTTCGCCGCCGACCGCATGTCCGGCGCGCTCGCCGGGCTCAACGACCCGTGGCAACCGGCGCTGCTGCGGCTGGTCGCGCTGATCGGGCAGGCCGGGCACCGGCTCGGCAAGCCCGTCGGCGTCTGCGGCGAGGCCGCGTCGGACCCGCTGCTGGCGGGCGTGCTCGCCGGGCTCGGCGTCAGCAGCCTGTCGATGGGGGCCGCCGCGGTGCCCGCCGTCGGCTCCGCCCTCGCCGCACATCCGCTGGTGGCGTACCAGAAGGCCGCGGAGGAGGCGAAGAACGCCCCGAACGCGGCCCGCGCCCGCGAAGCCGCCTTCGCCACCCTGCAGTGACGCGTCGCCGGGGGGGGGGGGGGGGCGCCGGCCCCCCCCCCCCCCCGCCCCCCCCCCCCCCGGCCGGGAGGCGCGGCGGGGCGCCGA
>NZ_JAIUKB010000029.1:51641-82730 GCF_020176785.1 Saccharopolyspora sp. 6V
ACTTCTGGGAGCAGGTGCGCGAATCCGACCCGGACGCGGGGGGGGCCGCCCCCCCCCGCGCCCCCGGGGGCCGCCCCCCCCCCCCCCCCCCCCCCCCCCCCCCCCCCCCCCGGGGGGGGGCCCCCCGCGCCCCCCCCCCCGGCGCGGCGGGCGGCGAGCTCCATCCCCAGCGGAGCCCGTCGCCCACGGACACCCGCGGGCGTCCGGGTCCACCCCCGTCAGGCCCGCACGTGGTCGCCGAGCACCGGGCGCACCAGCTCCCGCAGCCGCCGCGACGGTTCGATGCCCAGCTCCCGGTCCAGCAGCTGCTCGTACCGCCGGTAGTGGCGCAGGGCCTGCGCCGGGTTCGACTGCTTGAGCAGCACTTCGACCACCGCGCAGTGCGCGGTCTCGCGGAACGGTTCGACGACGGTCGCCGCCTGCGCCACTTCCAGCGCGGTCGCCAGCTGGCTCGACTGCACCAGCCGCTCCGCGGCGATCTCCAGCGCGTGCACCTGCAACTGCTGCAGGCGCTCCCGCTCGGCCAGCACCCAGTCCTCGTACCAACCGGGCAGCAGCTGGTCCTGCCGGGCGAGGGTGTGGCCGATCGCCGCCCAGTCGGCCACCGGTTCCTGCCGCAGCAGCCGCTGCCCCGTGGACGTCAGCTCGTGCACGTCCACCGACACCTGCTCCCCCAGCCCGATCTCCGGCCCCCCGCCGACGATCGCCCCCTGCACCCGCCTGCGCACCCGCCACAGCGTGGTCCGCAGACTCGCCAGCGCGCTCTGGTCGTCGTTGCCCGGCCACAGCGTGCCCGCCACGAGGTCGCGCTGCGTCCGCCCGCGCAGCGCCAGCAGCGCCAGCAGGCGCTGCCCGTTGCTGGAAACGGCCACTCCCGCGCCGTCGCAGTGCAGCGACCACCCGCCCAGCAGGGTCAGCTGCAGCCGCGGCGCGGCTTGCGGTCTCGGGAGCGGGATCGGGCGCGCAGGTCCCTCGCTCATGGTTCCCCCCTTGTTCCGGCCAAGACGGGCCACACGCAGGCATGACCCGTCACCGGTGGCGTCGTGGCGGTGACGGCGCGCCGTTACACGACTACCCGGGGTGACGTTCCGGCTGCTCACGAGATGCGCAGGCCGAGCCGGTTGCGGGTCGCCGGCGCCCGGTGCCGCGGCACGTAGCGCGGGTGCTTCTTGCGGTACCAGGCACCGATCTTGCGCCCGGTGCGGATGACGAACGCGATGCCGCCGATCCACGGCAGCAGCAGCACGAACATCGACAGCACCGCCAGCACCCCGGCCAGCACGTGCCCGTTCGCGAAGCCCGCGGCCCCGCTGAGCCAGTAGTCCTGCCCGCGCTCCAGCGCCGTGCCCAGGTACCGCGGCACCCGCACGAACAGCAGCGCCACCGCCAGGAACAGCACCGGCACCACGACCGCGACCCAGCAGGTGACCAGCAGCCGCACCCGCGGCCGCAGCGCCTCCCCGGCGGACTCGCCCGGCTGCTGCTTGCCCAGCGCCTTGCGCACCATCGGCCGCACCAGTCCGAACAGGTTCGGCACGCCCACCAGGTCGCCGAGGATGTAGTAGCCGTCCATCCGGATCAGCGGCAGCAGCTGCTGCAGCATCTGCATGTGGCTGAGCACGATGAACACCGCCAGCGGTGGGAAGTGCGTCGCCCAGAACAGCGCGGCCACCGCCAGGATGTAGATCGCGTTGAAGTACAGCCCGCCCAGGTCGGTGCGCAACCGGCCCGCCCGGTTCAGCCGGTAGGCGTCGGTGACGTTCGTGTAGAACGCCGGGAAGATCAGCAGGATGCCGACGCCGATCGCGCCCGGCTTGCCGCCGCCGTAGTGGCAGGCCGCGGCGTGCCCGGTCTCGTGGAACAGCGTGGAGCTGATCAGCAGCACGATCAGCGCCAGCACCTGCACCGGGTCGCCGACCGCCGAGTGGAACGCCGGGTCCAACGCGCCGGAGGCGACCAGCACCACGTCGGCCACGAGCATCCCGGCCAGCACCGCCACCACCAGGATCGGCTGGAACAGCGGCGCGAGCACCGCGGCCAGCGGCCGCACCACCTTCGCGGGCAGCAGCACCCCGCGCAGCGCCAGCGCCAGCAGCGGGTCGGCGCGCGGCGCGTTCGCCACCGGCTCGTCCAGCGCCGCCACGCCCAGGGCGTGCAGCTTCTCGGCGACCAGGTAGCCGATGCCGAGCGGCGAGATCTCCCGGCCCGCGGCGGCGCTGACCCGCGCGGCGATCTCCCGGAGGTCGCGACGGCCGTCGATGTGCGTGGTCACCTCGTAGAGCAGCTCCGACACCAGCACCATCTGGCCGTCGGCGCGGGCGATGAGGAAACGCGGATCGGTGTACCCGGCGCCTTCGTACCGGCCGCACAGCGAGACCCCCGCCGCGAGCTGCGGCACGGCGTGCTCGTCCACCTCGGCGGTGGCGGCGGCTTCCGGGGCCTCGGGCTCGGGTGGTGGCGCGTCCCGGTGGGTGGCCTGCGCTGGCACCGGGGGCGAGCCGGTGCGGCGTCGGCTCCGCGGGGTGGACGAGGCGGGCTCGGCGGGTGCGCCCGGCCCGACCTGGGTGGTTTCTGACATGGTTCCCCTCCAGGAAAACCGGCCGGGGGCGGGGGGGGGCCCCCCCCCCCCCGGCCGGTCAGCCGAGTTCGGCGAGGGTGCTGCGCAGGGCGGCCACGGCCTCGCTGATCTCCTCCGGGGTGACCGACAGCGCCGGGCGGAACCGCAGCGCGTCCGGGCCGGACGGCAGGAACAGCGTGCGGTGCCGGTCGCGGGCCGCCGCGATCGCCGCGTCCCGCAGCGCCGGGTCGCGGAAGCTCACCGCGCACATCAGGCCGCGCCCGCGCGCGGAGCCGATCAGCTGCGGGAACTCGGCGGCGAGCGCGCCCAGCTCGCCCAGCAGCAGCTCGCCCATCCGGCGGGCGTTCTCGAACAGCCCGTCCCGCTCGGCGACCTCCAGGATCTTGGTGGCCCGGACCATGTCCACCAGCGATCCGCCCCAGGTGGAGCTGATCCGGCTGGGCTCGCGGAAGGCGTTGTCGGCGATGTCGAGCACCCGGCGCCCGCCCAGCACGCCGCACACCTGCATCCGCTTGCCGAACGCCACCAGGTCCGGTTCCAGGCCGAGCTCCTGGTGCGCCCAGACCGAGCCGGTCAGCCCGCCGGTCTGCACCTCGTCGGCGACGGTGAGCACGTCGTGCGCGCGGCACAGCTCCTGCACCGCGGTGAGGAAGCGGGGCCGCAGGTGCCGGTCGCCGCCTTCGCCCTGGATCGGCTCGTAGACGAAGCAGGCGACCTCGTGGCCGTGCCGGCGCAGCGCGGCCTCGGCGGCCTCCAGCGCGGTCCGCTCCTCCGGCAGCAGTTCCGGCTCGTCCCAGCGCGGCCCGGGCTCGACGGCGGGGCTGGGGATGCGCGGCCAGTCGAACATCGGGTAGTCGCGGATCTTCACCGGGTCGGTGTTGGTGAGCGACAGGGTGTACCCGCTGCGGCCGTGGAACGCCCGTTCCAGGTGCAGCACGCGGCTGCCGCGGACGGCGATGCCGCGGCTCGCGTTGTGCTTGGTCTTCCAGTCGAAGGCGACCTTGAGCGCGTTCTCGACGGCGAGCGTGCCGCCGTCGATGAGGAACAGCAGCGGCAGTTCCGGCACGCCGGCGACGCGGCGGAACGTCGCGGCGAAGCGGGCCTGCTCGACGGTGGCGAAGTCGGGGTTGGCGGGCTTGACCCGCGCGGTCCGCAGCAATGCCGCCTCGAACTCCGGGTCCCGCAGGTCGGGGTGCCCGTGGCCGAGCGGCGCGGAGCTGAAGAACATGGTCATGTCGAGGTATTCGGTGCCGTCGCGCAGGTCGCGCAGGCGGCAGCCGTGCCCGGAGTCGAGGTCGACCACGATGTCGAGCAGGTCCCCGGTGACCCGCTCGCGCAGCGCCGGAACCACCTGGTCGGCGTCGGTCGTCGTGGTGGGATGGTCGAGAACGGCTTCCTGCTGTGCGGTCATGTCAGCCTCCTCGTGCGTCGTGCGGTCGCTGTAGCGCCCGTCACTAGTCACGAAAATTATGACCATGGCCCCGGCCAGATCACAATAATATTTTGATATCCAACCTCTTGACGAAAGATTTTCTTTCGCTCGCGGCGGTGTTCACCCCTCGACCGCGTGCAGCAGGTCCGCGAGCCCGCCGGCCAGCGATTCCCGCTGCCGCGCGGTCAACCCGGACAGCAGCGCCTGTTCGGCGGCCATGACCTGCGGGAACACCTCGTCGATCAGCTCCTCGCCCGCGGCGGTGATCCGCACCCGGGCGCTGCGCCGGTCCCGCTGGTCGGTGGTGCGCTCCAGCAGGCCGCGCTCGGTGAGCTCGCGGAGCCGCTTGGTGGTGGCCGCACCGGAGGCGACGGTGATCTCGTTGAGCCGCCCCGGCGTCACCGCCACCCCGCCGCGGCGCAGCGCGCACAGCAGGTCGAACTCGGCCCGGTTGAGCCCCGCCTCGGCGATCGTCACGTCCAGCCGCCTGCGCAGCACCGCCGCCGCGCGCAGCACCCGGCCGATCACGTCGATGCTGGTGGTGTCGACGTCCGGGTGCAGGTCGGCCCACTGCGACCGGGCCGCGTCGATGAGATCCGGTGTCCGCTTCATCGCGCCATCGTTTCACTAGTAAACTACTTTTCCTACACTGGTGTTATGCCCGGAACCGTGCTCACCCGCAACCTGCCCGACGCGTACCGGTTCCGGCTGCACGGTCCGTTCCTCTGGCCCGCCGCCCGCACGCTGCTGGCGATGGCCGTCCCGCTGGTCCTGCTGCTGCTCACCGACCGCCTCGACCTGCTGCCCGCCGCCGTGTTCGGGGCGCTGAGCAGCGTCTACGGCCGCGCCGAGCCCTACTACCGGCACGCCAGGACGCTCGGTGCGGTGGCGGTGGGCATGGTGCTCGCCGTCGCCGTCGGCGAGCTGATCGCGGTGTACGCGGGTGGTACCCCGGCGCACGAGGTGGTGGCGCTGGCGGCCACCGCGTTCGTCGGAGCCGCGGCCACCGTGATCTGCGCGGCCGTCAAGGTCGGGCCGCCCGGCGGATTGATCTTCGCATTCGCCGCCGGGGCGTGCGCGCACCTGCCGCTGACGACCGCCGACCTCGGCCCGCACCTCGCCGTCGCCGCGCTGTGCGCCGCGTTCGCCTGGACGGTGAACGTCGCGGGCGCCGCCGTCATCGGCCTCACCCCGCAGCGCCGGGCCGCCGCCACCGCGCTGAACGCCACCGCCACCGCGCTCGCCGCGCGCACCGACCTGACCGCGCGGCACCAGGCCGCGGTGGCCGTCGACGCCGCGTGGAACGGCCTCGCGCTCGTCGGCGAGCGGCACCGGGACACCGCCGAACACCGCGACCTGGTACGCGCGGTGCACGCCTGCGAACTGCTGCTGACCCCCGGCGCGCCCGAGATCACCCGCGCCGAGCTGCTGGCCGCCGCGGTCGCCGCGGCGGCGGGCGAACCGCTGCCCGAACTGCACCCGGCGGGCGGCGGTGTGCTCGCCCCGCCGCCCGCCTCCCGCTGGCCGGTCATCCGCGACGTGCTGCGCGCCGCCCTCCGGCCCCGCCGCGGCGGGTCCTGGCTGCTGCCGCACGGCCTCCGCGTGTTCACCGCCGCGCTGCTCGCCGGGACGATCGCCGACCTGCTCGGCTTCGGGCACGCCTACTGGGCGGCGGTGTCCGCGGTGTCGGTGCTGCAGGCCACCAGCACCGCCACCTCCGTCCCGCGGATGCTGCAACGCGTCACCGGCACCGTGTTCGGCGTGCTCGTCGGCGCCGCGGTGCTCGGCGCGCAGCCGACGCTGTGGGTGCTGCTGGTCGTGCTCGTGCTGCTGCAGTGGGGCGCCGAGATGACGGTGACGATCAACTACGGCCTCGGGCTGCTGTTCGCGACCCCGGTCGCGCTGCTGGTCAGCGCGCTCGGCACCCCCGCCGACCCGGGCGCGCTGGCCGCGAACCGGTTCTGGACGACGCTGCTCGGCGCCGCGGTCGCCGTCGCCGCCGCCTGGTCGCTGCCCAACCGCGCCTGGCTGTCCCGGGTGCACACCGCGCTGGCGCGGGTGCGGGCGCTCAGCACCGCCGAACCCGTGCACCCGCCGGCGCTGCGCGGCGCCCTCGTCGAGCTGCACGAGGCCTACGAGCAGGCGGCGGGCGAGATCCGGCCCGCGCTGCTGCCCACGGAAGCGCTGCTCACCACCTCGCGCGCGGCCTACGCCCGGCTGGACGCCCGCCGCGCCTGATCACCGCCCGAGCCAGGTGCGCAACGCCCACCAGGTGCCCGCGGTGTCCACCACGTGCGACCGGTCCGCCCGCGGCGCGTCGTGCACCCCGGTCCCGGTGAGCTCCGCCAACCGCTCCAACCGGTAGCGCACCGTGTTCACGTGAACGTGCAGGGCGTCCGCCGCCGCCCGCACCCGCCTGCCGTGGTCCAGGTAGCACAGCGCCGTCCCCGCCAGCTCCCGGTGGAACGCGTTGCCCGGGTCGAGCGCGCCCAGCAGCTCCCCGGCCACGGTCGCCGCCAGCTCCGGCTGCGCGGCCAGCGCCGCCTCCACCGCCAGGTCCGCCACCATCCGCACGCCCCGATCACCGGAGGCGGCAGCCACGCCGAGCGCCCGCACGCACGCCGGGTACGCCCGGCCCACCTCCGCCAGCGGCAGCGCCGGGGAGCACACGAACAGCGCCTCCTCCCCCGGCAGCGGCGACAACCGCCGCGCCAGGCCCGCCAGGCGGCCCTCCACCAGGCCGAACACCCCGTCCAAGCTGCGCTCCACGCCCCTGGCCAGCACCGGATCGGTGATCTCGGTGACCACGCAGTGGTAGCGCTCCGCCCGGCTCAACCCGGCGCGCTCCAGCTCCGCACGCCCCGGCAGGTCCCCGGACGCGAACAGCGCCCCCAGCACCCGCGCGTGCAGGTCCCACACCGTGCGGGACAGGTCCAGCTCGGCCGCGCGATAACCACCGACGATGTCCCGCTCGGCGGTGGCGACGTAGTGGTCGACGACCACCACCAGCTCCAGGATCACCGCATCGGCCACGCCCATCCCGCGCGCCAGCTCCACACCGGCCCGGACCAGCTCGGTGCGACCGGCGTACACCCCGCGCAGCAGCGAGGCGATCGGCACCCCCTGCAACGCGCGGTCCGCGCCCAGCGCGCGGGCCACCGACACCCCGGCCGCGTCCTGCGTCCCGCCCCGCGCCAGGTGCGCGGTGCCGTCGACCAGCAAGGTCGCGACGTGCCTGCGGTTCTCCTCCTCCGGCAGCCGCGCCACGTCCGGTGAGCCGCGCCGGGCCGCCGCGGCGACCCGCGCCACGACCTCCTCGTCGGCGGCCAGCGCGGTCATCACCCGCAGCGCGATCGCGGTCATCCGCTCGTCCATGAGTCCTTCGAGACGTCGTCGTGCTCGTTGTGCCGGGGTACAACGCGGCCGCCCGGGGTTGGACGGCGACCTCTACCGGCGCCGGGCGGGCATCTGGTTCGCTCTCGACTACTGGAAAGTAACAAAATTCCCGGCCGGTTCGAGAAGATCACCACCCGTTCGCCGACCTCGATGTGGAGGACTCGCCGATGAGTTCGTCAGCAGACCGCGGAATCCCCCGCCGCGACGTCCTGGCCGCGGGGAGCGCGCTGGCCGCGGGCGGTGCACTGGCCGGCATCGCGACGTCCCCCGGCAGCGCGGGCGCGGCACCCGGCGCCGACGCGGACGCCATCGTCGTCGGAGCGGGTCTCGCCGGGCTCGTCGCCACCGCCGAGCTGGTCGCCGCCGGGCGCCGCGTGCTGCTCGTCGACCAGGAACCGGAGGCGAGCCTCGGCGGCCAGGCGTTCTGGTCCCTCGGCGGGCTGCTGTTCATCGACTCCCCCGAGCAGCGGGCGGCGGGCATCAAGGACTCCCTCGAACTCGCCCGCGCCGACTGGTTCTCCACCGCGGGCTTCGACCGCGGCGTCGACGACCCGGCGGGCGAGGACCACTGGGCGGCGCGCTGGGCCGAGGCCTACCTGCAGTTCGCCAACGGGGAGAAGCGGTCCTGGTTGTCCGGGCTCGGGGTCTCCTGGGTACCGGTCGTCGGCTGGGCGGAGCGCGGCGGGCAGCTCGCCGACGGCCCCGGCAACTCGGTGCCGCGGTTCCACCTCACCCTCGGCACCGGCCCCGGGGTGGTGGAACCGTTCGAGAAGCTGGTGCGGGAGGCGGCGGCCGACGGCAAGGTCACCTTCCGGTTCCGGCACCGCGTCGACGAGCTCAGCACCACCGGTGGCGCCGTGGACGGCGTGCGCGGCGGCGTGCTCGAACCCAGCGACGCCCCGCGCGGCACGCCCAGCTCCCGCACCGAGATCGGGAGGTTCGAGCTGCGCGCGCCCATCGTGATCGTCACCTCCGGCGGCATCGGCGCGAACCACGACCTGATCCGCGCCAACTGGCCGTCCCGGCTCGGCACCCCGCCCGAACGCCTGATCACCGGGGTTCCCGCGCACGTGGACGGCCGGATGCTCGGCATCTCGGAGGCCGCGGGAGCCCGGCTGGTCAACCGCGACCGGATGTGGCACTACACCGAAGGCATGATCAACCACAGCCCGATCTGGCCCGGGCACGGCATCCGCGTCCTCGCCGCCCCGTCCTCGCTGTGGTTCGACGCGAACGGCCGCCGCTTCCCGAACCCCGGCGTGCCCAGCTACGACACCCTCGGCACCCTCGAACTGATCCAGCGCAGCGGGCACGACCACTCCTGGTTCGTGCTCAACAAGCGGATCATCGACAAGGAGTTCGTGCTGTCCGGGTCCGAGCAGAACCCGGAGCTCACCCGCAAGGACCTCGCCGCCTACCTGGCGAGCCGCCTGTTCAACGACACCCCGCCGCCGGTCAAGGCGTTCCTGGACGACGGCGAGGACTTCGTCGTCGCCGACGACCTCGACGAGCTGGTCGCCGGCATGAACCGGCTCGCCGGGGCGGATCTGATCGACGCGGCCGAGCTGCGCGCGCAGGTCGAGCTGCGGGACGGGCAGGTCGACAACCCGTTCACCAAGGACCTGCAGATCATGGGCGTCCGGAACTCCCTGGCCTACATCGGCGACAGCCTGGTGCGCACCACCCCGCTGCACAAGATCCTCGACCCGGCGGCGGGACCGCTGATCGCGATCCGGATGAACATCCTCACCCGCAAGACCCTCGGCGGGTTGCAGACCGACCTGTCCGGCCGCGTGCTCGGCACCTCCGGCGAACCGGTCCCCGGGCTGTACGCGGCGGGCGAGGTCTCCGGGTTCGGCGGCGGTGGCGTGCACGGCTACCGGGCGCTGGAGGGCACGTTCCTCGGCGGCTGCCTGTTCTCCGGCAGGCAGGCCGGGCGCGCCGCGGCTGCCGAGAGCGCCTGAGCCGCGGCCTGCGAACCTGGGCGCCACGGCGAAGGATCGTGGCGCGAGCACCGGGAGGGCGGATGACCGACGACGCGATCTACCTGGACCACAACGCCACGACGCCGATCGCGCGCGAGGTCGCCGAGGCGATGTGGCCGCACCTCACCGAGGTGTTCGGCAACCCGTCCAGCACGACCGCGCAGGGCCAGCGGGCGCGCAAGGCCGTCGAGCACGCGCGCGAGCAGCTCGCCGCCCTCCTCGGCGCGCACCCCGACGAGATCGTCTTCACCTCCGGCGGCACCGAGGCGAACAACCTCGCGATCCGGGGCGCGGCCGCCCTGGCCCGCACCGAGCTCGCGGTGACCTCCGCCGTCGAGCACCCGGCCACGACCGCACCGCTGGCCCACCTGCGCCGCCACCGCGGCTGGCGGGTGGACCAGCTGCCGGTGGACGCGCAGGCGCGCATCGCGCTGGACCGGATGCCACCCGGCGAGGTCGGACTGGGCACGCTGGTCCTGGCGCACAACGAGACCGGCACCGTCCAGCCGGTGCGCGGCTTCGCCGAGGAGATCCGCTCCCGAGGTGGGCTGGCGCACGCCGACGCGGCCCAAGCCGTCGGCAAGATCCCGGTGTCCGTCGACGAGCTCGGCGTGGACCTGCTCAGCGTCGCCGGGCACAAGTTCTGCGCCCCGAAGGGCGTCGGCGCGCTCTACCTGCGCCGCGGCACCTCGATCGCCCCGGTGCTGCTGGGCGCCGGGCAGGAAGGCGGGATCCGGCCGGGCACCGAGAACGTGCCGGGGATCGTCGCGCTGGGCTCCGCCGCCGAACTCGCCGGAACGCTGCTGGACGCGGAACGGGTGCGGCAGACCCGGCTGCGAGAGCGGTTGTGGGACCGGCTCGCCGCGCGACTGCCCGGGTTGCTCCGGATCAGCCCTGCCGAGGAGGCGTTGCCGAACACGCTGCTGGTCGTCGTCCCGGGCCGGGTCGGCGCGGAGGTGCTCGCCGGTGCGCCGGGTGTCGCGGCCGCCACGGGCAGCGCTTGCCACGCGGGCACCCGCACGCCGTCGGCCGCGCTGCTCGCGACCGGGCTGGACGCGGACCTCGCCCTGGGCGCCCTGCGCCTGTCAGTGGGCCGCGGGACCACGCTCGCCGAGGTCGACCGCGCGGCCGACGAACTCGCGAACTCCGCTCGCGGCCCGGCCTGACCGTCCATCCGAAGTGGACGACGATCACCGCCCGGCGAACGAGAAGAATGCCGAAGACGCAACAACGTCCCCGGACTCCGCCCGGAGGCCGAGCGGACGGCGAACCCACCCGCGAGACCTGCGGAGCCCGTCCCCGCCCGAAAAAGGAGCCTGGAAGACGCACCGGCGTCGACCGGACTCCGTCAATGTGAGCAGGCGGGGGAACTCGCCCCACCGCGGCGAACCGCCCCATCCCACCACCGCACCGTGGGGGCCTACGGGGACTCGGCCCCCGTACGAACGAAAAAAGCCCGGAAGACGCGAATGCGTCGACCGGGCTCTTCCGTGGAGGTTGCGGGAGCTTACTCGAACACAAAACCGCTGGTCAGTGAGCAGACCAGGAACGCTCCACAACGTCAGGAACCAACGAAAAGCGACCACCGCACCGTGGGGGTCCGCGGGGGGGCGGCCCCCGCGATAAACACGCGGAACGCAAAAAGCTCGCGCTCTCCGCGAGCGCGAGCCTCCTATTGCGTGGAGCTGAGGGGAATCGAACCCCTGACCTTCTCGATGCGAACGAGACGCGCTACCAACTGCGCTACAGCCCCTTGCCTGAGTGCTGTTGTAGCTTAGCAGGGCCCCAACAGCACTCCGCACACCCCCCTCCCGAAGGGGGCGCGGAACCTATTCGCCCACCGCACGGCGGTACGGCTGCCAGGTCCGCTCGTCGAGCTCGTCGAACATCGGGTCCTCGTCGTCAATCTCCACGACGACCGCTCCGGTGTTGCGCGGAGCCGGACCGCGGGGTGCCTCGAACTCGTCCCGCTCGTCGTACTCGTCGAGCGCGGGCTCGCCGTACTCCAGCTCGTCGTCCTCGTCCTCTTCCTCCCGCAGCGCGGACATCCGCGCGAGCCTGCGCTCCCGGATGTCCTGCTCGATGCGGACCTGGCGGCGCAGGTAGGTGAGGTAGCCGACGATGGCGAGGTCCACGACCGCGTGCAGCCACCAGGCTGCGGTCCACGCGAGCGCCGCGACCAGCGCGGTGGCGATCGCGGTGAGCACCATCGCGATCGTGATCCGTTGCCTGCGGGCGTACTTGGTGCGGGCCGCGAGCGCCGCGGCCTCCGGGTCGTAGCCACCTCGGCCGGGCCGGTAGCGGCGTCCGGCGCGGACGTCGTCGCTGTGCACGCGGCGCCGCTGGTCCTCGTCCTGCTCGTCGACCTCGTCGTACTCGTCGATCTCGTCGCGGTCGTCGTCCTCGTGCCGGTCGGTGTCGGCCATGCCGTACGCCTCCTGCGCCCTATCCGTTCCGCCGGTCACGGACCGATCGCTTCCCCTGCGAACCACGCGCGCCGCCAGTGCCGAGTCCGTCGTCTTGGACACTTCCTGCCGGCGACGGGCGAACATCGGGACCAGAACCACCAACCACGCCGCCGCAAGCGCCGCGAAGATCAAAGAACTGGGCACGCCTCGCCACCTCCCCCTGGCTGCCTGCCGCACACTGCTGCGACCGCCACGCTAGCCACTTCTGTCACATCTGTCTCTGAGCCACGCCGTTCCGATTTCGTTTCGTCCTGAAGGCAGAAAAACGCACGGGCGGCATCAGGGAAGGGACGCGATGCCCCGGCGTGTCGGCCTCCACGCGCCTGGGAACAGCGGAAATACACTCGGACGAGGGACGAGGCGTCGAGGCGCGGTGACGGAGGTCTCGGCCCCGGTGAGCACCGCTCCCGGCCGCTGGGTGCGGCGAAGATCTCCCGATCGGGTCAGGCGTACCGGGCTCGTCCGCTGCGGACCAGCGCGGCCGCGGCCCCCTCCGGCCGGTCCTCGACGGTGAGCCCGTAGACGTAGTGGTCCCGCCACGCGCCCTCGACGTCGAGGTAGCGCTCGAACAGCCCCTCGCGTCGGAACCCGGCCTTCTCCAGCACCCGCACGCTCGGCGAGTTCTCCGGCCGGACCGTCGCCTCCAGCCGGTGCAGCCCCGCCGGACCGAAGCAGTGGTCCACCGCCAGCGCCACCGCCGCGGTCGCGATCCCGCCCCCGGACACGTCCTCCGCGACCCAGTAGCCGATCCACGCCGAGCGCAGCGCGCCGCGCACCACGTTGCCGACCGTCAGCTGCCCGGCGAACCGGCCGTCCACCGAGATCGCGAACGGCAGCGCCTGCCCGCGCCGCGCCAGGCCGCGCAACGCGCTCCACTGCGCGGGCCAGGCCAGCACCGCGTTGCGGTCCCGCCAGTCGCCGACCGTCGTCGGCTCCCAGCGCTGCAGGTACACCCGGTCCCGCAACCGCAGCCCGCTCCACGCCGTGGCGTCCCGCAGCCGCGGCGGACGCAGCTCGACCGCGCCCGCGGGCACCAGCAGCGGCCCCGGTCGCGCCGGCCAGCCGGGGTGGCGGGACGGGAAGAGCGGCTCGGCCTCCTCGGACATCGAGCGGGTCACGCCCGCTGGGACAGGAACCGGACCTGGACGTCCTCGCCGGTGCCGACCTCGGTGACGTCCTCGTCGACCAGGATCAGGCAGTTCGCCTCGGCCAACGACGCCAGCAGGTGCGAGCCGGAGGTCCCCAGCGGCTGGACCAGGTAGGAGTCGGTCTCCGGGTCGCGCAGCAGCTGCCCCCGCAGGAAGCCGCGGCGGCCCGCGGTCGAGGTCACCGGCGAGAGCAGGTTCGCCGTCACGGTCCGGCGGTGCGGGTTGCCGCGGCCCAGCGCGGAGCGGATCAGCGGCCGCACGAGCACCTCGAAGACCACCAGCGCGCTCACCGCGTTGCCGGGCAGCAGGAAGGTCGGCACCTCGTCCGGCCCGAGCCGACCGAAGGCCTGCATGGAACCCGGCTGCATCGCGACCCGCGTCGCGTCGAGCTCGCCCAGGTCGCCCAGCGCCGAGCGCACCTCGCCGCCGAGCGCCCCGCCGACCCCGCCGGAGATCACCACGATTTCGGAGAGCAGCAACCGGCCCTCCACGACCTCGCGCAACCGCTTGGGCTCGGTGCTCACGATGCCCACCCGGGTGACCTCCGCACCGGCGTCGCGGGCGGCGGCGGCCAGCGCGTAGGAGTTCACGTCGTAGACCTGCCCCTGCCCCGGGCTGCGGTCCACGTCGACCAGCTCGTCGCCCAGCGACAGCACCGAGACCCGCGGCCGCGGGTGCACCAGCACCTTGTCCCTGCCGACCGCCGCGAGCAGCCCCACCTGCGCGGACCCGATCGCCGAGCCGCGGCGCACCGCGAGGTCGCCGGTCTGCACGTCCTCGCCCGCGCGCCGCACGAACGCCGCCGAGGGCACGCCCTGGCGGACGGTGACCTTCGCCGGGTGCTCGTCGGTGCGGTCCAGCGGCACCACGGCGTCGGCCAGCGTGGGCAGCGGAGCGCCCGCCGTGACCCGCACCGCCTGACCGGGTTGCAGCCGGCGGGGCTGCCGGGAACCGGAGGTGATCTCGCCGACCACCGGCAGCACCGGCGTCCCGTCCCCGGCGTCCTGCACGTCGACGCTGCGCACGGCGTAACCGTCCACCGCGGCCTGGTCGAATCCGGGAAGTGCCTGACCGGCCACGATCTCCTCGGCGCACAGCAGTCCCTGCGCTTCGGAGATCGCCACCCGCACCGGCGCGGGCCGCACCGCGGCGGTGAGGACACGCGCGAGCTGTTCGTCCACTGACCTCATGGCACTCGACCTCTTCCAGGTGGAGCCGAGGCCGCTCGCCGTCAGCTCCTGTTCAGCCGTTCACCGAGCCAGTCCCGCAGACCAGGCCCGTACTCGGGGTCGTCCAGGGCGAAGTCCACCGCAGCTTTGAGGAAACCGCCAGGATTTCCCAAGTCGTGTCGCTTGCCGCGGTGCACCACCACGTGCACCGGGTGACCCTCCGAGATCAGCAACGCTACGGCATCGGTGAGTTGCAGCTCACCTCCGGCACCGGGTTCGATCCGCTTGAGCGCGTCGAAGACCGCCCGGTCGAGGAGGTACCGACCGGCGGCGGCGAGGCTGGAGGGGGCGTCCGCCGGCGCGGGCTTCTCCACCATGCCGCGGACCTGCTTGACGTCGTCCTCATCGGTGTCGGCGACGTCGAAGACGCCGTACGAGGAGACCTCGTCGTCGGGCACGTCGAAGGCGCAGAGCACGCTGCCGCCGTGGCGGGCGCGGGTCTCGGCCATCTTGGCGAGGACGCCGCGGGGCAGCACGAGGTCGTCGGGCAGCAGCACGGCGACGGCGTCGTCGGCGTCGGTGAGGTTCTGCTCGGCGCAGCTCACCGCGTGCCCGAGGCCGAGGGCCTCCTCCTGCAGCGCGGTCTCGGCGGCGATCAGCTCGGGGGCCCGGCGCACCTTGGCGAGCTGGGCGTCCTTGCCGCGCTCGCGGAGCGTGCCCTCCAGTTCGGGCGCCGGCTGGAAGTAGTCGGTGACGGCCTTCTTGTCCGGGGAGGTCACGATCACGAGGCGTTCGGCGCCCGCTTCGGCGGCCTCGGTCGCCACCAGTTCGATCCCCGGGGTGTCCACGACGGGCAGCAGTTCCTTGGGCACGGCCTTGGTGGTCGGCAGGAACCGGGTCCCCAGGCCCGCGGCGGGCACGATGGCGGTGCGGAACGCAGCGTTCGCGGGGTTGCTGGCAGCGCTGTTCATGACTTGGGAGCCTATCGGTCGCACCTATGGTGGAGCTGTGACCTCGCTGGGAGAACTACGGCAATCCAAGTCGGAATGGCGCCGCGTCCTGGAAGAACGCAGGAGGACCATCGACGAGACCACTCGATCAGCGGAGGCCGGGTCACTTCGTTCGGCGGCGCTGGGCTGGGCCGAGCGGTGCAGCCCGCGGGTGGTCGCGGCGTACGTCCCGGTGCGCGGCGAACCCGGGTCCACGGCGTTGCTGGACGCGCTGCGGGCGGCGGGCTGCCGGGTGCTGCTGCCGGTGGTGGTCGGCGCGATGCCGCTGGACTGGGCGGACTACACCGGGGCGGATTCCCTGGACCAGGCCCGCTACGGGCTGCTGGAGCCGAACGGTCCGCGGCTGGGCGCGGCGGAGCTCGGGGCGGCCGACGCGGTGCTGGTGCCCGCGCTGGCGGTGGACGAGCGCGGGGTCCGGCTGGGCCGGGGAGCCGGGCACTACGACCGGTCGCTGCCGCTGGCGGATCCGGCCGCGCGGCTGATCGCGGTGGTGCGGGACGCCGAGTTCGTGGCGGAGCTGCCCGGCGAGGAGCACGACGTCCGGATGCACGCGGTGATCACGCCTGGTCGCGGGCTCGTCGCAGTCGGTGGCGGTGGCGGCGGGCACGCGGTGTGACCTAAGCGTGTTTGCGCTGGGCACCTCAGATGGCGCATCATCGTGTTGGCACTCTGTCCATTCGAGTGCCAATACCATGAAAAGCCCGGAGGTTGACGGCCGTGCCCACCTACCAGTACGCCTGCACCGAGTGCGACCACCGATTCGAGGCGGTGCAGTCCTTCAGCGAAGACTCGCTGACCGAGTGCCCGCAGTGCACCGGTCGGCTCCGGAAGCTGTTCAACGCGGTGGGCATCGTGTTCAAGGGCAGCGGGTTCTACCGCACGGACAACCGGTCGAACTCCGGCTCGTCCTCGACGTCCACCTCGTCCTCGTCGTCCGGGGACTCCGGGTCCGGTTCGTCGAGCTCGTCCTCGGACTCGTCGTCGAGTTCCTCGTCGTCCTCCGCTTCCTCGTCGTCCTCCTCGTCGAGTTCCTCCTCGACCACCGCCGCGGCTTCCTGATCCGTTCCACGCCGGTTCCCGAGATCGCCGATCGCTGTCGCAGTCGGCGATTTTTTCTGCGTTGACCACGGCTTCACCCCCTTCCGCGGCGGAGTTGTCCACAGGCCGGCGATCCATCCACAGATTCCGAACTCGACCCTGTCCGCGCTGCCCGCGCTCTCCTAACGTCGATCTCAGGCGATGGCGGGCGAGGAGGGGACCATGAGCGGTGGGCGCGGAGGCTCCGGAACCACGGGGCCGCGGGAGAACGGCGGAACGGGCAGGGGCGAATCCGGTGCTCATGGCCGGCGCGGCGGGAACACGCGCCGCTTCCGGGCGCGCGGACGGCGGCGCACCGGCCGGGACCTCGGGCCGACCGCGCGGGAGCGGTTGGCCGCGCTGCTGCCGCGAGCTCCGGTGGCGCGCGGCTCCGGCCTGCTGCTCGCCCGCCGGATCGCGGCCGTCGCGCTGTTCGTGCTGGCCGGTGCGCTCGCACTGCTGCCCGCCACCGGCAGCCAGGTGCGGGTGGTGGTGGCGGCGCACGACCTCGCTCCCGGCAGGCCGCTCGACGCCGCGGACCTCCGGCACCGCGACCTGCCCGCCGACCTGGTGCCGTCCGGGGCGCTGCGCGATCCGGCCGCCGCGGTGGGCCGGGCGCCCGGCGGCGCGGTGCGGGACGGCGAACCGCTCACCGACGTCCGGCTGGCCACCGCACCGGAACGACCACCGGAGGTCGCGGCCGCACCCGGACAGGTCGCGGTGCCGGTGCGGCTCGCGGATCCCGGGGTCGGCGACCTGCTGCACCCCGGGGCCCGAGTGGACCTGGTCACACCCCAGGAACGATCCGGTCCCGGAACGGTGCTCGCCGAGCGGGTACCGGTGCTGGCGGTGCACCCCACCGGAAGCGGCGCGGACCAGGGACGACTCCTGGTCGTGGGCGTTCCGGAGCAGCGCGCTGCGGCGGTGGCCGGAGCGTCGTTGATCCATTCGGTGACCGTTACGCTCCGCTGAGCAGCCGCCGGGACGCGCTCCCGCGGCTCCCCCTCCCGTCCGGGACCGACCCGGGCACGTCGAGTTCAACGAAGGAGAGTGCCGTGCTCAAGGGCTTCAAGGACTTCTTGATGCGAGGCAACGTCATCGACCTCGCGGTCGCGGTCGTCGTCGGCAGCGCGTTCACCGCGCTGGTCACCGCGGTCACGACCAGCGTCATCAAGCCCGTGATCGCCGCGGCAGGCGGGGCGAACGTCCGCGGGCTGTCGTTCCAGATCATCGACGGCAACGAGGCCTCGGTCATCGACTTCGCCGTGGTGATCAACTCGATCATCACGTTCCTGATCACGGCCGCGGTGGTCTACTTCCTGTTCGTGATGCCGATGCAGAAGATCCAGGAGCGGCGGAAGAAGGGCAAGGAAGAGGGCCCGGCCGACCCGACCGACGTGGAGCTGCTGCAGGAGATCCGCGACCTGCTGCGCCGCGACCAGGGCCTGCCCGCGGTCAAGGGCCTCGCTTCCGACGACGAGACGACCGTGGGCGCGAACGCCTCGGTGTCGGCGCAGAGCGGCAACGGCGGCGCCAGCAAGAACTGACCCGCGAGCGGTTCCGGGCTCCCGTCAGCCGCCGTGGTGCGGCGGGCGGTTCTCCCGGTACCAGCGCTCGGTCTCCCGCTGATCACCTTCCCGGCGGTCCGGCCCCTCGGAACGCTCGTCCGAGGTGGTCTGCGGGAGCACCTCGCCGAAGATCTCGGCGAGGCGGCGCCTGCGCTGCCGTTCGGTCTCCGTCATGCCTCCATCGTCCCCCCATCCCGGGGATGCGCGGACTCCGGATGCCGTGGGCCGCTTCCTCCACCAAGATCGTGGTGCGACCATGGCCGAGCACCCGGGGACTTCCCGGTGACGGCCGGGACGAGCCGGTGCCCACCGGTTTCGCGGCCGTGACCGGCACGGCCACCCGCTCCCGGCCACCCGCAGCGGCACGGCCACCTGGAGGCAACGGATGAGTTTCCTGGACAAGGCGAAGGACCTGGCCAACCAGGTCAAGGACAAGGCGGGCGAGCTCGCCGAGAAGGCGGGCCCCAACGCCACCAAGGGTCTGGACGCCGCCAAGACGAAGCTGGACAAGGCCACCGGCGGCAAGTACCACGACCAGATCGAGAACGTGAGCAGCAAGGTCGAGGGCGTGCTCAACAAGCAGCAGTCCTCCGGCGGTTCCGCCCAGCAGGGCGGCACCGGCTCGACCGGCACCGGCTCGGACCAGCAGCCCGGTGAGACACCGCGCAAGCCGGACGGCGACGGCCCGGCGCAGCCCGGCGGGACCCCCTCGGCCTGATCCGGCACCGGCGGGCCCCTGAGGTCCGCCTGGCCGACCGCGCGGCGGAAGCACGAGCAGAGCGGTGGCGGCACCCCGGAGGGTGCCGCCACCGTTGTCGTCCGGTTCCGGGTCAGGCCTGTTCGAGCCCCGACAGCTGCTCGATCACGTGCGTCACCAGCGGCGACAACGTCGCCATCCCGTCCCGCACCGCGGCCCGGGATCCGGCCAGGTTGACCACCAGCGTGCTGCCGGACACCCCGGCCAGCCCGCGGGACACCCCGGCGTCGACCGCTCCCGCGGCCAGCCCCGACGCCCGCAGGGCCTCGGCGATGCCGGGCACCGGCATGTCCAGCACCCCGGAGGTGGCGTCCGGCGTGACGTCCCGGGGCGAGACCCCGGTGCCGCCGACCGTGATCACCACGTCCACGCCGCCGATCACCGCGGTGTTCAGCGCGTTGCGGATGTCCACCGTCTCCCCGGCCACCGCGACGGTCCCGTCCACGATGAATCCGGCTTCCTCCAGCAGTTCGGTCACCAACGGACCGATGCTGTCCTCCTGCTCGCCCTGCGCGGCCCGGTCGTCGACCACGACCACCAGGGCGCGTCCCAGCCGCTGCGCGCTGCGTTCCATGCCGTTCACCGTAGTGGCAAGGAGTTCCGGGGGGAGATCCAGTGACTCGCCGGGCTCGACGAGCCGGGCGCGCTGCTGCTGGTTCCGGTGCGGGATGACGTGGCCGTTGCGTTCGGACATCTGTCGCGTTCTCCTTGTCACCGCGGCCCGGGCCGGGCCGTGCGGGGCTGGCCGCGGACGCGGCCGGGTGTCGTGCGGACCTACTGACCGGCGAGCACGACGTCCACCGTGCGCTCGCCGCCGTCCGCGCCGGTCAGGGTCACCTGGACCTTCTGGCCCGGCTGGTGGGAGCGGACCGTGGCGACGAGGGCGTCCGCGTCCTCGATGAAGCGCCCGTCGAACTTGGTGATCCGCTCGTCGTTCCGGATGCCCGCCTGCTGCGCGGGCCCGTTCGGCACCACCTGGCGCACCACGGCGCCGCCCCCTTGCGCGCTCTGGATGCTCACGCCGAGCGTGGTCTGGGTCGCCGCGCCGGTGTCCTTGAGCTCCTTCGCGGTGCGCTGCGCCTGGTCGATCGGGATGGCGAAGCCGAGGCCGACCGAACCGCCCTGCTCCTGCTCCCCGGACCCGGGGCTGTAGATGGCGGAGTTGATGCCGACGACGCGACCGTCCATGTCGACCAGCGGGCCACCGGAGTTGCCGGGGTTGATCGCGGCGTCGGTCTGCAGCGCGTTGAGCACGCTGTCCTGGGCGCCGCTCTGCCCGCCCGCGCGCACCGGGCGGTCCTTGGCGCTGATGATGCCGCTGGTGACGGTGCCGGAGAGCCCGAACGGCGAGCCGATCGCCACCACCGGGGCACCGACCGGCAGGTCGTCGGAGCGGCCGAGCTCGGCCGGGGTGAGACCGGTGATGTCGGCCTTCACCACGGCGAGGTCGGACTTCGGGTCGGCGCCGACGATCCGGACCGACGCGGTCCGGTTGTCGTTGAACATCGCCGTGAGCCTGCCCTGCCCGGCACCTTCGGCGACGTGGGCGTTGGTGAGGATGTAGCCGTCCTGGCTGAGCACGATCCCGGAGCCCTCGCCGGAGCCCTGCGCGCTCTGCATCTGCAGCTGCACCACGCTGGGCAGCACCTTCTCGGCGACGCCCTGCACCGAGCCCTTCGGCGCGACGCTGGCGCTGCGCGCGGGCTGCTGCTGGTCGAGGCTCGTGCCCTGGGATTCCGCGCCGGACGAGCCGAGGCGGTAGCCGACGAAACCGCCGACGCCGCCACCGACCAGGCCGATCGCGAGCGCACCGACGAGCGCGGTGGCGACGAGCCCGTTGCGCTTGGCAGGCCGGTGCTGCTGCACGGGGACCGCGCCCATCGGCTGCTGGTACCAGCCCTGCTGCTGGTGCGGCGCGCCCATCTGCGGGTACTGGCCGCCGGGAGCGCCGCCCATGCCGGGCTGCTGCTCGTAGGCGCCGTACGGCTGGGGCTGCTGCCGGGTGGCCGCGGGACCGCCGGGCGGTTCCTGCCTGCCGGGGTCGGCGTCGGGCGCGAGGCGCGGCTGCTGCTGGGTGCCGGACTGCTGCTCGAAGGCCCCGGCAGGCGGCGTGTCGCCGGTCGCCTGCGGAAGGTGGGCGGTTCCGCTGCTGTCTGCCTGCTGTCGCGGGTCTTCGGACGGTTCGCCCGAGCCGCGCTGGGGCTGGTCGCTCATGTTCCCCACTTTGGGGCATTCAGCTGAGAACCGCCTGAGACCCGCCTGTGGAGTGCCGGACGAATCCGCGCCAGTGCCGAACGTCACACCCTCGATCGAGAGCGCGACGCCCGGACATCGATCACCCGGCGTAGCGGGCGGCGGCCGATCAGAGCGCCTGGAGCCGGTCGGCGATCTGCTCCGGCGTCACGTCGTTCACCCACACCGCCATGCCCGACTCGGACCCGGCGAGGTACTTCAGCTTGTCCGCGGAACGCAGCACCGAGAACAGCTCCAGGTGCAGCCAGGACAGGTCCCGCCCGGTGCGCACCGGCGCCTGGTGCCACGCGGCGATGTAGGGCAGCGGCCGGTCGTAGAGCCCGTCGAGCCGGCGCAGCACCTCCAGGTAGGTGGTGGCGAAGTCGTTGCGCTCCTCGTCGGTGAGCGCGACGAGGTCGGGCACCTGGCGGTGCGGCACCACGTGCACCTCGACCGGCCAGCGGGCGGCGGCGGGCACGTACGCGGTCCAGTGCTCGGAGTCGACGACGACGCGGCGCCCGGAGGCGCGTTCGGCGGCGAGCACGTCGCCGAGGACGGGCCTGCCGTGCTCGGCGAGGTAGTCCTCGGCGGTGCGCAGCATCCGCTCGGTCTTGGGCGTGACGAACGGGTACCCGTAGATCTGGCCGTGCGGGTGGTGCAGCGTCACCCCGATCTCCTCGCCCCGGTTCTCGAAGCAAAAGACCTGCTCGACGCCGGGGGTGGCGGAGAGTTCGGCGGTGCGGTCGGCCCAGGCCTCGACGACGGTGCGGACCTGCGCGGGGCTGAGCTGCCCGAAGGAGGTGCCGTGGTCGGAGGTGAAGCACACGACTTCGCAGCGACCGCGCGCCGGCCCGGTCGGCACCATCGGAAGTCCGTCCACGGTGGACGGATCGGGGTCGGCGGCGGCGAAGGACGGGAACTGGTTCTCGAAGACTGCGACTTCGTAGTCGGCCTCGGGGATCTCGGTGAGGCGTCCGGGCGTGCTCGGGCACAGCGGGCACTGGTCGGCCGGCGGCTTGTAGGTGCGGGTCTGGCGGTGGGCGGCCATCGCGACCCATTCCCCGGTGAGCGGGTCGCGCCGCATCTCGGAGACGGGGGGCCGCGGCGGCAGGTCGCGGGTGTCCGCGGCCGCGCGCTCCCGCGCCGGATCGGTGTCGAAGTAGTAGATCTGCCTGCCGTCGGCCAGTTCCCGGACGGTGCGCTTCACCGCGCGGCCTCCTGATCGCTGCCGGCCTGGTCGGGGCCGGACTTGTCGGGTGCGGAATCGGCGGTGAGCACCGCTTCGGCGATCACCAGTTCGTGGACTTGCTCGGCGAGCAGCTGCCGGGCGTCGTCGGGCAGCCCGTCGTCGGTGATCAGCACGTCGACCTCGGCGAAGTCGACGATGGTGGAGATGCCGACGGTGGACCACTTGGCGTGGTCGGCGACGACGACGAGCCTGCTGGCGGCTTCGGCGAGCGCCCGGTTGGTCTCGCTCTCGTTGAGGTTGGGGGTGGTGAACCCGGCGCGGGGCGCCATGCCGTGCACGCCGAGGAACACGAGGTCCAGGTGCAGGGACCGCAGCGACTGCACCGCGACGGGTCCGACGAGCGCGTCGGAGGGGGTGCGGACGCCGCCGGTGAGCACGACGGTCCGGTCGGTGCGCCCGCGCTGCTGCAGCACGTCGGCGACGCGGACCGAGTTGGTGACGACGGTGAGGTCGGGGATGTCGTCGAGGTGCCGGGCCATGGTCCAGGTGGTGGTGCCCGCGGACAGGCCGATGGCGGTGCCGGGCCGGACGAGCGCGGCGGCCTCGCGCGCGATGGCCTCCTTCTCCGCGAGCTGGCGGACCGACTTGGCTTCGAAGCCGGGTTCGTCGGTGCTGCGGCCGAGGGTGGAGGTGGCGCCGCCGTAGACCTTCTCGACGAGGCCCTGGCGGGCGAGCGCGTCGAGGTCGCGGCGGATGGTCATGTCGGAGACGCCGAGGCGCAGCACGAGCTCGCTGACCTGCACGGCGCCGGTGCGCCGCACCTCGTCGAGGATCACTTCCTGGCGTTGGCGTGCGAGCACTCCACCCGTCCCATCCAGCCGACCCGGAGCGCTGATCCCCGGGCGGGCGCTGCGTCGGTGCGCGTCCTGTTCATGAGGATGCTGCTGAACTTGACGCGTCAAGTCAACATGAACCAACACTACCCGTGATGACGCGGCCGAAAAATCCGGGTATCGATCGAAAGCGCGCACCAAAGGTGTTCGATGCTGTTGGATTTTCGGACGGATTGCGCCGGATGGGCGCTTCCGGTCGGTACGAGGATCACACGGCGGCACCAGCGGCCGCGGAACGGGGGACGGCGCGTCCGCCCGATCCGCCCAGCGCCGTCCCCGATCCGCCCAGCACCGCCGCCGTTCCGCGCAGCGCCGCCGCCGATCGGCTCAACCGCCGCACGCGGTCAGCCGACGTGCCCCGGCAGGACCATCCGCAGCAGCGCGCCGCCCTCGGGCGCCGCACCGGCCCACACGCTGCCGCCGTGCCGCTCCGCGACCTGCTTCACGATGGACAGCCCGAGCCCGGAACCGGGCAGCGTGCGCGCCAGCGACGACCGGTAGAATCGCTCGAACACGTGCGGCCGGTCCGCCTCGGCGATGCCGGGCCCGCCGTCGGCGACCTCCAGCACGACCGAACCGGCGCCGTCCGGGTAGAGCTGCACCCGCACCGTGTCGCCGTCCCGGCTCCACTTGGCGGCGTTGTCCAGCAAGTTCAGCACCGCCCGCTCCAGCGCGGTGGCGTCGCCCATCATCGACCAGGGCTGCAACCGCACGTCGAACTCGACGGGGCCCGCGCGCCTGCGCGCCCGGTTCAGCGCGCGCTCCACGACGTCGACGAGCTCGACGGGTTCGTGCACGGCCTGCGGGGCGTCCTCCCTGGCCAGTTCCACCAGGTCCCCGACGAGCGCGGAGAGCTCGGTGATCTGCCCGCGCACGTCCTCGAACATCTCCTCGCGGTCCTGGTCGGACAGTGCGGGCGCCCCCGGCTGCGCGGCGGCCATCAGCAGTTCCAGGTTGGTGCGCAACGAGGTCAGCGGGGTGCGCAGCTCGTGACCGGCGTCGGCGACCAGCCGCCGCTGCCGCTCCTGCGATTCGGCGAGCGCCCCCAACATGTCGTTGAACGAGGTGGTGAGCCGGGCCAGCTCGTCGTCCCCGGACACCGGGATGGGCCGCAGATCACCGGTGAGCGCGACGCGTTCGGTGGCCGCGTTGAGCCGCTGCACCGGCCGCAGCCCGGCGCTGGCCACCGCGGTGCCCGCGGCGGCGGCGAGCAGGATGCCCGCCCCGCCGATCACGACGAGCACCAGGCTCAGCTGCGCGAGCGTCGCCTTCGTGGGGCCGAGGGACTGCGCCATGACCAGCGCGCCGTTGTCGGCGGGCACCGCCACGATGCGGCTGTTGGTGGCCTCGTCGGTGCGGATGGAGCGGGGCAGCTTCCCCTGCGCCACGGCGAGTTCCAGCGGCCCGGACGGCGGCCGCTGGCTCGGCGCGAGCTCCGCCCCGTTCGGGTAGAGCACGCTGATCTCCAGGTTCGCCGCCGTGTAGAACGCGACCGGAACGCCTTGCAGCCCGGCGGGTTCGTCGATCAGCGGCCCGGACTCGGCTTCGACGGCGCGCCGCAGCAGGCTGTCGTCGAGCTGCTCGTAGAGGCTGTCGCGCACGGTGAAGAACGCGCCGAGGGACACCAGGGCCACGGCTCCCGCCACGGACAGCGCGGCCAGCAAGGTCACCCGGTTGCGCAACGAGATCCGCTGCAACCGGCCGCGATCACCGGTACCGCCGGTCTCGGCGTCGGGAGCGGGCGGGGCGGGCGCCGTCACGGCGGGGTCTCGCGGAGCACGTAGCCGACGCCGCGCACGGTGTGGATCAAGCGGGGTTCACCTTCGGTCTCGGTCTTGCGGCGCAAGTATCCGATGTAGACCTCCAGCGCGTTGCCGGAGGTCGGGAAGTCGTAGCCCCACACGTCCTCCAGCAGCCTGCTGCGGGTGAGGACCTGCTTGGGGTGCGCCATGAGCAGTTCGAGCAGCGCGAACTCGGTACGGGTGAGGCTGATCGGCCGGTCGCCGCGGCGCACCTCGCGGGTTCCGGGGTCGAGCTGGAGGTCGGCGAAGCTCAGCGCGGGCGGCAGCTCGTCGCCGTCGTCGGCGGACGGGGAGGCGCGGCGCAGCAGCGCGCGCAGCCGGGCGAGCAGCTCCTCCAACGCGAACGGCTTCGGCAGGTAGTCGTCGGCGCCCGCGTCGAGCCCGGCGACCCGGTCGGACACGGCGTCGCGGGCGGTGAGCACCAGGATCGGCAGGTCATCGCCGGTGCTGCGCAACCTGCGCGCCACCTCCAGGCCGTCCAGGCGGGGCATCATGACGTCCAGCACCATCGCGTCGGGCCGCTGGTCCGCCAGCTGGTCCAGGGCCTGTTGACCGTCCGCGGCGAGCTCCACCTGGTAGCCGTTGAACTGCAACGAGCGGCGCAGGGACTCGCGCACGGCCCGGTCGTCGTCGACGACGAGGATGCGCATGCGGACAGTGTTGCGCGTAGTTCTGAGATGAACCTGAGAACCCGCAGCGGCGCGGCGCGCCGCCCACCTCGATGTGACCCAGACCGCGCCCACCGGGCACGACACCGGGCCGCACCGGCGGATCAGCGGGTTCCCGGCGGCTTCCCCGCGGGACGGCGCCCTCCACCGGGAGCGGGTAGCCACCGGGGAGAACGGTCCCGCGGCGAGGAAGCCGCCGCGCCCTACGCGCGGGGACCCGCGATCACTTCTGCTGGAAATACGGGATCAGGTTGCGGGGGACCAACTTCTTCTCGCCGTCGATGACGACCGGCACCAGTTCGGGCGCGGTCGCCTTCCACTGCGAGCGGCGGTGCCGGGTGTTGCTGCGGGACATCTTCCGCTTGGGAACGGCCATGCGGTTCTTCCTCCTCGATCAGGTGGTGCCGGGGTTCGGCGGTGCCGGGTCCAGCGGCGCCGGGATTCGGCGGGCACGGGTCCAGCGGTGCCGGGTCCAGCGGTGCCGGGTTCAGCGGCGGCGGTCGCCGTAGCGGCGCCGGAACTTCTCGACGCGGCCCTCGCTGTCGAGCACCCGCTGGTTGCCGGTCCAGAACGGGTGCGAGTCGGCGGTGATGTCGACGACGATCAGCGGGTAGTTCTGCCCGTCCTCCCAGGTGACGGTGTCCTCCGAGGTGGCGGTGGAGCGGGTCAGGAACCGGGTGCCGGTGGAGCGGTCCTGGAACACGACGGGGCCGTACTCGGGATGGATGTTCGGTTTCACGATCTCCTCCTGTGCTGGTCGTTCCGGTCGCGCGCCCGGGGTTACCCGGCGGGCCGGGGTGCTCATGCCCCGCGCTGGTCGCCTTCGCTGGACGCGGGCGCCTGCTGGGGTTCGTCGTCGGCGCACGGGTCCTCGTGCCATTCGCCGAAGGGGTCGGGCAGTTCGCGCCACGCGGTCTCGCCGAGCGCGAGTTCCTCGTCGGTGAGCAGGGCTTCGTGCAGGGCGCCGCGGATGGCGCCGGGGTCGGCTTCGTGCGCGATGACGACGAGTTCCTGCATCCGGTCGCCGTAGTAGTCGTCCCAGTTCAGCGAGGCCTTCACCTGGCGTTCCGGGTCGACCTGCGCCCACTGCTCGGGGGTCTGGGTGACGAGCCACGGCCCGGCGTGCCCGACGCGCAGCCCGCCGCCGGCGGATTCGAGCCAGAGCGCGGTGTCGGGCTGGCTGGCGACCCAGGCGCGGCCGCGGGTCCGCACGACGCCGTCGAGCAGCACGTCGAGCGCGTCGTGCAGCCGTTCCGGGTGGAACGGGCGGCGCTGCTCGAACAGCACGACGGACACGCCCGATTCCTCGTCGAGCGGCGGCTGCCCGCGCAGCAGCGGGCCGTGCGCGCCGTCGACTTCGCCGCGCCGGGCTCCGGCGGGGATGCCGGCGAGCAGCGCGGGCACGTCGAGCCCGGTGAGCGCGGTGCGCGGGGCGGCGGGGGTCAGCCGGTCGAGGACGGCTTCGGTGCGCACGGTCTGCCAGCGGTCGGCGTCCCCGGCGAGGACGACGGCGTCGGCGAACTCGACCTGCCCGACGCCGACCTGGGCGACGGTGCGCTCGTCGTCGGGGCTGCCCGCGAGGCCGCGCTCGTAGAGGGGTTCGTCGCCGCTGACGTCGCCGAGCCAGCTGGGCAGGTCGACGGCGGTGAGGACGGCTTCGACCTCGACGTCCTCGGCTACCGGGGCAGTGTCGACGACGACGTGCTCGATGGCCCAGCAGATCGCCTCTGGTTCGAGGGAGGAGTCGAGGCGCACGACGATGCGCCGCACGTCGGGGGCGGCGGCGAGCCTGCGCAGCAGCGGCAGGAAGTCCTCGCGCAGCGTGCAGGACACGCAGCCGTGGGCGAGTTCGAGCACGGTGAGCTGTTCGGAGTCGCCGTGGCGCAGGTACCTGCGGACCACGCCGGAGGTGACTTCGCGCAGGTCGTGGTGCACGACGGCGGTGCCGTGCGGGTCGGTCGCGCGGACGGCTCCGGCGGTCTCGGCGACGTGCTCGCCGTCGAGCCCGGCGACCACGACCAGCGGCACCCGGGCGGCCTCGGACGGTTCGGTTTCGGTGCCCACTCGCAGCCCCAATCAGGAACGGTTTTCATCTGCCGAACCGACACGGTACCCTTATTGAAAACGACTGTCGTTATCAGGAGGCCCCTCGTGTCCATCCGCTGCCAAGTGACCGGGCGAGAACCCGGCTACGGCAAGCAGGTGTCGCACTCGCACGTGCGCACCAGCCGCCGCTGGCTGCCCAACGTGCAGCAGCGCCGCTACTGGCTGCCCTCGGAGAACCGCTGGATCCGCCTGCGGGTGTCCACGAAGGGCATCAAGACCATCGACAAGCGCGGCATCGAAGCCGTCGTCGCCGACATCCGATCTCGCGGGGAGCGCATCTGATGGCCAGCAACGACGTCCGTCCCGTGATCAAGATGCGGTCCACCGCGGGCACCGGCTTCACCTACGTGACCAGGAAGAACCGCCGCAACAACCCCGACCGGCTGCGGCTGCGCAAGTACGACCCGGTGATCAAGAAGCACGTCGAGTTCCGCGAAGAGCGCTGAGGAGAAGACCCGGTGGCCAAGAAGTCCAAGATCGCCCGCAACGAGCAGCGGAAGGTGCTCGTCGCCCGGCACGCCGAACGCCGCGCCGAGCTCAAGCGGATCATCTCCGCCCCCGGCAGCTCCCCCGAGGAGCGCGCCGACGCCGTCGCCGAGCTGTCCCGGCAGCCCCGCGACGCCAGCGCCACCCGCGTGCGCAACCGCGACACCGTCGACGGCAGGCCGCGCGGCTACTTCCGCAAGTTCGGGCTCTCCCGCGTGCGCCTGCGCCAGCTCGCGCACAACGGCGAACTGCCCGGCGTGACCAAGTCGAGTTGGTGAGCACCGTGCCCAGCGAACGCAAACCGCCCCGCCGCAAGCAGAACCTGCTGCGCAAGGAACGCGTCGTCACCGTGGACTGGAAGGACGTCGCGCTGCTGCGCAAGTTCCTCTCCGACCGCGGCAAGATCCGCTCCCGCCGGGTGACCGGGCTGACCATGCAGGAGCAGCGGGAGGTCGCCACGGCGATCAAGAACGCCCGGGAGATGGCCCTGCTCCCCTACCCCTCCCCAGCCAAGCGCTGAACTTTTTCCTTGGTTTTCGGCTCGTCTTGCTCGGGGGTCGGGTGGCGGAACCTCAGCGGGATTCTCGCTGCGGGATCTTTTTCCCGAGTGGCTCCGCCACGAGGGAAAAAGCTGTCCTCGCGAGAATCCCGCTGAGAACCCGCGGGTGGTCCGGTTGCTTTGGTGGTCGGCGGCTCAGCGGCTTCGCCGCTGACAGGCAACCACCGATGGAATCCGGCGGGTGCTGGGTCTCGGTCCGCGGGTTGGAGTGCTGGTCGGCGGTTGCGCCGCTCGGCTGGTCTCGCGGGCGGTGTGCGCTTCGCCATCACGTTCGGGTGGTCTAGCACGGCAGGATTGCGGCAATGACCGCTCGATCCACCGAACCGATGCCCGCCGCCGACCTCTACGACGTGCTGCGACGCCGCCGCGACGTCCGCAACGAGTTCACCGGCGGCGAGATCCCGGACGAGGTGCTGCGCCGCGTGCTGACCGCCGCGCACAGCGCCCCCAGCGTGGGCCTGAGCCAGCCGTGGGACTTCGTGCTGGTCCGCGACGAGGCCACCCGCCGTGCGTTCCGCGAGCACGTGCGCGCCGAACGGGACGTCTTCGCCGCCGAGCTCAGCGGGGAGCGGGCCGAGACCTTCGCCAAGATCAAGGTGGAGGGCATCGTCGAGTCCGGCCTCGGCATCGCCGTCACCTACGACCCCGACCGCGGCTCCCCCGCGGTGCTGGGCAGGCACGCCATCGCCGACGCCGGCCTGTACTCGGTGTGCCTGGCCATCCAGAACCTGTGGCTGTCCGCGACCGCCGAAGGCCTCGGCGTCGGCTGGGTCAGCTTCTACCGGGAGGAGTTCCTGCGCGGGCTGCTGGACATCCCCGCAGGCGTCCGGCCCGTCGCCTGGCTCTGCATCGGACCGGTGCACGCCCTCGCCGAAACCCCTGACCTGGAACGACACGGCTGGCGGCGGCGCTCGCCGCTGGAGGACGTCGTCCACCACGACAAGTACCGGGGCGGCCGATCCCGGTAGCCTGAAGCTGAACACGCGGGGAACGGGGCACGAGGACGATCTCGGAGACGCCGTGCGACAGGACGATTCGCTGATGTCGGGGCACATCCCCGCGCAAGATCGTCGCGTGCGGGCCCTGCTCGATTCCGGTCACTTCCACGACGCGGACGTCGCGTTCGACGAACTCGTCTCGACCGGGACGAACCTGGTCGGCGAGCAGTGGAACCGGGCGACGGTGCTGGTGCACCGCGCGTGGCTTTCCTGGCGGCTCAACCGCATCCCGCAAGCCCTGGAACTGGCGGCGGAGGGCTGGACGGACCTGGACGCCGACCAGCCGAGCGGCGCGTCCGCGGCGCAGACCATCAGCATCCTCGGCAACCTGCTGGAGACCATCGGGCACCGGGAGTCCGCGCTGGAGCTGATGTCGCTGAGCGTGCAGGTGGCGCGCAAGGCGGGCGACCCGGAGACGCTGGCGCACTGCCTGGTCCGCCAGGCCAGCGCGTTGATCTTCCGGTCGGTGGCGCGGGAGGTCTCCGCCGCGGAACGGCTGTTCGGCACGGCCCGCGACCTGTTCGACGAGGCGCTGCTGCTCGTCGGCGAGGGCCAGCTGCGCCGGCTGTCGCTGGCCGGTGGCGCGCGGGCCCTCGCCGGCCTCGGACGGCTGCCGGAGGCGGAACGGCTCGCCCAGCGCGCGCTGGAGCTCAGCAAGGAGGCCGAGGACGGGTTCTGCACGGCCGTGGCGAACTGGGTGCTGGCGGTGGTGCGGCGCGACCAGGGAGACCTGCACTCGGCGCGCACCTTCGCCAGCCGCGCGCTGGACAGCGCCGAGAGCATCGGCGACACGATGCAGATGATGCGGTACTCGCTGGACCTGGCCTCGGTGTGCGTGCAGCTCGGCGACGCCGTGGGCGAGGCGGCCGCGTTGCGCCGCACGGTGCGGGCCGGGAGCGCGGCCGTGGAGACGCTGCAGGAAGGCCTCGGCCAGGCGCTGGAGCAGCGGCGGGTCGCCGTCCAGGCGCAGCGGCTGGCGACGGCGGCGCAGGAAGCGGCCGTGCGCGACCCGCTGACCGGCCTGGTGAACCGCCTCGGCCTGCAGCGCCAAGCACCCGAACTGCTGGCGGAGACCGCGGCGCAGGGCCGGATCCCGTGGCTGGTGCTGCTCGACGTGGACTGGTTCAAGGACGTCAACGACTACGCGGGGCACGCCGCCGGGGACGCGACCCTGCAGGAGGTCGCGCACCTGCTGCGTCGCGAGTGCCGCGCCGACGACCTGATCTGCCGGTGGGCCGGGGACGAGTTCGTGGTGCTGCTGGTCGACGACGCCGAGGACTCCCGGCACGCGGGCCCGGTCGTCGCGGAACGCATCCGGTCGGCCGTCGACCGGCACGATTGGCGCCTGGTGCTCGGCTGCACGCGCCGCGTCCCCACCGTCAGCATCGGCGTCGCCGGCGGACCCGCGAAGCTGGACCACCTGTTCGCGGCGGCCGACATCGCGCTGTACCGGGCGAAGCGGGCCGGGCGGAACCGGGTGGAGACCGATCACGGCGACCCGGAGCAGGACCGGCCGGAGATCCGAGGCGGCTAGGATCGGCGCCCATGTCCGCCCCGCCCCCGCACCC
>NZ_JAIUKB010000030.1:0-31303 GCF_020176785.1 Saccharopolyspora sp. 6V
CCCGGGGGGCCGGGGGGGGGCGCCCCCCCCCCCCCCCCCGCGGCCCCCCCCCCCCCCCCCCCCCCCCCCCCCCCCCCCCGCGGCTCCGCGCCCGGCGCCGAGGACGTCGGTCCCACCGGACCGCGATCGCGCGGACCGTGCGACCACCGGCGGAGCGAGTGCACTGTGGACGGTCAGGTGTAGTCGACTTCCGCCCCGCGCAGGACCGGGCCCACCAGCAGCGAACCCCACTGCGGCATCGTGCTCGCCCGGACGCCCATCGAGGGCGCCAGCACCAGCGCCACCGCGTCCCGCTCCTGCGGCGAGTTGATCAGCCCGAGGCCGTGCGACCCCGAACCCGCCGATCCGGCGGCCGGCGGGTCTCCCGCGGCGGGTGGGGCGGAACCGTCCTGGATCGGCCCGTCCGGCGGGTACTGCGGCCGCGTGCCGTCCGGGTAGTCGTAGCAGCGCGGGCCGCGCTCGTCGGCGTAGATCGGTTCGTCCCGGCCCGCCACGTATTCGCCGCGCGGTGCCACCACTTCGAGGGTGATGTGCGCGCCCGGCTCGTCGGTGCCCACGCCGAAGACGTCGTCCACCCGCGGGACCGTGTCGGCGAGGGTGCGCAGCAGGCAGGGGTACTCCGGGGAGTACTTCGCGAGCACGTCCGCGGTGGGCCGCGCCGACTCGCCGAGCCGGATCAGGTCGTCGCCGTTGGCTTCGAGGAACCCGGTGGCGTCGTTCGACGTGGTCGTCAGCTGGGAGGTGAGCCCGCGCAGGTTCTCCTGCTGGTCCACCAACGTCCGCGAGGTCTGCGACAGATCCCCCAACGCCGCCAGCACGTCCGGCGCCGCCTGCTCGTAGGTCTCCGCCACCCCGACCAGCTGCCGCAGGTTCTCCTGCAACTGCGGCACCGACGGGTTCAACCCCGCCACGTACTCGTTCAACCGCGAGATCGTGTCCCCGATCGACTCACCACGACCGTCCAACGCCTGGCTCAACGAGTTCAACGTCACCGCCAGATCGTCCGGGTGGATCGCCTCCAGCACCGGCATCGTGTCCGCCAGCACCGTCTCCAACTCCACCGACGCCCGCGTCCGATCCTGCGAGATCACATCACCCGAAGCCAACCGCACCGACGACGCCCGCTCCGGCACGTCCAACGACACGTACCGCTCCCCGAACAACGTCCGCGGCAACAACCGCGCCGACACGTTCGACGGCAACAACCGCGCCTTGTCCGGTTCGAGCGCCAGGTGCAGCTCGGCGCCGTCGTCGACAGGGCGCACCTCGGAGACCCGGCCGATGATCATGCCGCGGACCTTCACCTCGGAGTCGGGCCCCAGCTGGTTGCCGGTGGACGCGGCGATCAGCACCACGTCCACGCTCGGGCGGAAGACCCCCTGGTACGTCGCCACCGTCGTGCTGAGGAACAATGCGGCGCACAGCAGCAGCGCCAGCCCCAGCAACCTGCGCCGCACCGTCGCATTGGTGCTGTTTTCGCTCATCGGACCGCCGTTGACTCGAACCCGGAACAATTCGACGTGGCCCGCAGCGGTCGGGGGCGCGGTGCGCGCCGGTTCCGCGGGGCCCTCGTCGTGGCGCTCCTCTGGACGGAAGACGACCGGAGGCGCCGGACAGGGCAAGAGACTAGAGCGCGAGGGTGACGTGGGTCATGAGAACCCCGGCCATCCGATTGACCATTCCGGACAGATCATTCCGCCGGGCGGCGGTCGCGGCCCCGGAGATCACCGCGGGCAGGATCTCGACGGGGCCCTGGCAAGTTCGGCGCGGCGCACCCGGCCTGGTCGGGGCCCACCGGCGGGAGTGCGGGCGGGCTGCGCCACCGACGTCAGTCGGCGGAGTCCTCCAGCTGCCGGGACCCGACGGGTATCGAGGCGACGCAGGAGACGCAGGGCATGCAGCCGCCGGCGGGGACGTCGGCGATGGCATCCCGCCGCAACCCCAACCCGCAGGCGGTGCGGGCGACACCGGCGTCCCAGTCGACCGAGACGATCGCGTGCGCCTGCCGAAGCGACACGCGCGGGTGCCTGCGCAACACCCACACCCGCTGCTCCGCTGCAGCGTCGGGGTCGCGCCGGAGGTGTGCGGAGCTGTTGGCAACGCTGGGCATCATTGCTCCCTCCTGTGCTTGAGATTAATCCTACTCAAGGATTAATCTCGTTGTCGAGCTGAACTGAACAGTGCGGAGGGAGCGCCCAGTGCAAGCACCGGACCCGAACCTGATGACCTCGTATTTCCCCCAGCACGGCTGGACGGCCGCGCACCGCTGCGGACCCAACGGCGGCAACTGCGTCGAGGTCAACCACCCCGTGGCGGGCGGCCCCGTCGGAGTCCGCGACAGCAAGAACATCGACGACGGAGTCCTGGTCTTCGACGCGGCGCGCTGGCGCTCGTTCCTGACCAGGACCCGCACCGGTGCGTTCGACCTGCCATGATCACCATCGGTACGATCGGTGGTGTCGATTATTCCCCTTAAGGGTGAAATCATCGGTCGGTCCGGTCACCACCGGGCAGCACGCCATCGGGTGCCCGCTCGGCTAGGATGATCTGCTTGTCGAGACCCCGAACGAAGAGCGGAGATTCCGAGTGCCGAGCACGGTGACGTCGCGGCGCAGACAGCTCGGCAACGAGATCCGCCGAGCGCGGACGGCGGTCGGGATGACCCAGCAGGAGGTCGCCGATCTGCTGGGCTGCAGGCAGGGCAAGGTCAACAAGATCGAGTCCGGCGCGGTGGCGGTCAAGCAGGCCGAGCTCAAGCAGATGCTGGAGGCCTTCCAGTGCAGCGACGCCCAGGCGGAGCTGATGCTGGACCTGGCCCGATCGAGCACCGGGCAGCGCGGCCAGTGGTCCGGGTACCGGTCCGCGGTGCCGCACTGGTTCCGCACCTTCACCGACCTGGAGCCCGCGGCGGGCGAGATCCTCAGCTGGCACGGCGAGCGGATCCCCGGCCCGTTGCAGTCCGAGCACTACATGCTCACCCAGTTCAGCGAGGATCGCGCCACGGACGTGACCTCGCTGGTGCGCAACCGCCAGGACCGCAAGCAGGTCTTCGACCTGGACCGGCCGCCCTACTACCGGTTCGTGATCGGTGAGGCCGCGTTCCGCCGGATGCCCGGCGGGCCGAACCCGTCGGTGGCGCTGGACCAGGTGGAGCACCTCCTGGCGCTGGGCGAGCGCTACTCGCGGGTGTTCGTGCACGTGCTGCCGTTCGACGTGCGGCTGGCCTTCACGCCGAACGACTTCACGATCATGCGCTTTCCCGACGCCACCAAGGACTTCGTGTTCATCGAACACGCCGCCGGTGGGGTTTACCTCGACGACGAAGGGGACTTCGAGCTGTTCGTGGATGCGTGGGACCGCATCCGCGGTGCCGCGCTGGAACTGAACGAGTCGGTGGACTTCCTGCAGGAATTGGCCGCCGAATTCCGTTCCAAGCTGACCTTCTGACCCTTTTCCGACCGAACCGGATCGGCGGGAGGGCACGGCCCTCCCCCCCGCTTCGTGCTGCCGTGCGAACCGAACCGCGGACCGCCCGGCCGATTCCGCGCGTCCACGTGCCCGCAGGCCGCTGACCACGGACATCGGCCGGCTTTTCACCCGATGGCCCCCGCTCACGCCGAGCGGTCGAGGGGTTACTATTCGTCGCAAGATCACCCGGTTGTGACAAAGGACCATGCGAATGAGCGATCTTGATGAGGACCCGTTCCCCCCGCAGCACGCGGATTTGACCAAGCCGAGCGTCGCCCGGGTGTACGACTGGTACCTCGGCGGTAACGCGAACTGGGCCATCGACCGGGAATTCGGCCAGCACGTCGTCGACCAATACCCGTTGTTACGCCCGATCGCGATCAGCAATCGGCTCTTCCTGCACCGAGCGGTCCGGCACCTGGTGGCCCGCGGGGTGCACCAGTTCATCGACATCGGTTCCGGCGTGCCCACGATGGGCAACACGCACTCGGTCGCCGACGAGGTCGAGCCGGGCTCCAAGGTCGTCTACGTCGACCACGAGCCGGTCGCGGTGGCGCACTCCCAGGTGCTGCTGGAGAAGCACGGCGACGGGGAGCGGCACGCCGCGATCAACGCGGACTTCCGCAACCCGGACCGGTTGTGGCAGAAGGCCATCGAGACCGGGGTGCTCGACCTGGAGCAGCCGGTCGCGGTGCTGCTGATCGCGGTGCTGCACGTCCAGCAGCCGGGTCCGGACGGCGAGGACATCTCGCCGCAGGTCATGAAGCGCTACCGGGAGCTGCTGCCGCCCGGCTCGTACCTGGCGCTCTCGCACCTCACCGACGACGGGGTCCCCGCCGAGCTGGACGACCAGCTGGTCGGCATCAAGCAGATGTACGACAACTCCTCCAGCCCGGTGATCTGGCGCAGCCAGGAGGAGATCCGCGAGCTGTTCGGCGACTTCGAGATGCTGGAGCCGGGCATGGCGTGGACGACCGACTGGCACCCGGAGGACAGCAGCCCCAACCACTCGCCGAAGCTGGACTTCAGCCAGTCCGGCGAGTCGGCGATCTGGGCCGGGGTCGGGCGCAAGCCCCTCTGATCCGGCGGACCACCTCGGCGTCGATCAGGGACGCTCGATGCCGAGGTGGTCGCGCAGGGTGCGCCCCTTGTACTCCGTGCGGAATAATCCTCTGCGCTGCAGTTCCGGCACCACCTGCTCGAAGAAGTCCGTGACCCCGCCCGGCACGTACGGCGGCATCAGCACGAACCCGTCGCAGGCGCCTGCCTCGAACCAGCGCTGGAACTCGTCGGCGATCGTGGCGGGAGATCCGGCGACCAGCGGGAACGACAGCGTCGCCGCGTACTCGGCACCCAGCTCCCCCAGCATGATCCCGCGGTCGATCGCATCGGCGATCACGTGCTGGAAGCGGCCCTTGCTGCCGCGGATCTCGTCCCGGACGTCGGGCACCGGCCCGTCGACCGGGAAGCGGGACAGGTCGAGGTTCATGCTCGCCGCCATGAAGGTGAGGCCCGCGATGGGCAGCACCAGCGCACGCAGCTCCCGCTCGACCTCCCGCGCCTGCTCGTCGGTCTCCCCGACCACGGGCATGATCCCGGGCAGCACCCGCACCTCGTGCTCGCCGCGGCCCGCCTCCCGCACCTGCCGCTTGAAGCCGCGGTAGAACTCCACCCCGCGCTCCAGCGTCGGCGCCACCGCGAAGACCAGGTCGGCGTTCGCGGCGGCGAGCCGCTGGAACACCCCCGACGCCCCGGCCTGCACGATCACCGGCCGCCCCTGCGGCACCCGGGGCACGGGGAGCGGCCCGCGGACCTGGAACCAGTCCCCCGCGTGGTCGGCGTAGCGGACCTTGCTCGCGTCGGCGAACCGGCCCGCGGCCTGGTCGGCGAGCACCGCGCCCTCGTCCCAGGTATCCCACAAGGCCCGCACCGCGGTGAGGAACTCGGCGGCCCGCTCGTAGCGTTCCTGGTGGCCGAGGTGCTCGGCGCGGCCGAAGTTGCGCGCCTCCCCGTCGCTGACCGAGGTCACCGCGTTCCACCCGGCCCGGCCACCGCTGAGGTGGTCGATGCTGGCGAACATCCGGGCCACGTGGAACGGCTCCGAGTACGTGGTGGACGCGGTCGCGGCCAGGCCGATCCGCTCGGTCACCGAGGACAGCGCCGACAGCAGCACGATCGGGTCGAGATGGGTGTTCGGCCGGTGTTCGAGGACCGCGCCGAAGTCCCCGCCGTAGATGTCGTCGACCGCGAGCTTGTCCGCGATGAACAGCAGGTCCAGCTTGGCGCGCTCGGCGGACTCGGCGAGCCGCCGATAGAGCGCCAGGCCGTGCTCGCCGGGCGGCGCCGCCCGCGGGTGGCGCCAGCCGCCGGCGTGGATGCCGTGGTCGTCGAGGTAGAGCGCGAGGTGCAGCCGCCGGGTCATCGCCACCGCCCGCTCAGTACAGGCCGCGGTCGACGTGCTCGCCGATCGCCAGGTGTTCGCGCAGCACGCCGAACTCCAGGTAGTTGTCGGCGACCTCCTGCAGCTGGGCGGTCACCTGGTCGTCGACCGGACCACCGGTGCGCTGCGAGCGGTCCGAGACGAGCCGGGCGATGTTCGGCGGCCGGTGGCTGAGGTCGCCGTAGATCCGCGCGTTCTCCTCCGGGTTGGCCCGCGCCCACTCCAGCGCCTTGTTGTAGCGGCCGATGAAGTCGCGGATGGCGGCGCGGCGGCCCGGGTCGTCGAGCGCTTCCTGGTAGGCGTTGATGAAGCTGAGCCCGTGGGCGAGGCCGTTCGCGTCGCGCAGCACGGTCGCGCCCTGGTCGAGCTGGGCGGCGGCGGTGTACGGGTCCCAGGTGGACCAGGCGTCGATGGCGCCGGAGCTGAGCGCGGCGCTCGCGTTGACCGGTTCGAGGAAGCTGATCCGCACGTCGTCCGCGGACAACCCGGCTTCGCGCAGCGCGCTCAGCAGGAGGTAGTGCCCGACGCTGCCGGGCGTGGTCGGCGAGACGGTCTTGCCGCGCAGGTCGGCGACCGTGCGGATCGGCGAGCCCTTCGGCACCACGATGGCCAGTCCGTACTGCCGCACCGCCCGGGTCGCCGAGACGATCTTGATGTCGGCGCCGGAGCCGAGCGCGTTGAGCGTCGGCGCGTCCCCGGCGAGCCCGATGTCGACGGCTCCGCTGCGGAGGGCTTCCAGCAACGGCGCGGCGGCGGCGAACTGGGACCAGTGCACCTGGTACTGCTTGCCGTCGAGCACGCCGGCGGCCTCGACCAGGGCCTGCTGGATGCCCGCCTGGTCGCCGATGGTGAGCGTGACCTTGGTGAGGTCGACGCTGCCGTCCTCGCGGACCGCGGGATTCCCGCCGCAGGCGGCCGCGGCGAGCGGGCTCAGGACGAGCGGGGCGGCGGCCAGCTTGGCCAGGAAGGAACGCCGCGTGGAGCGGGTCGGCATGGGACCTCCAGCGAGGGGCGCGGCCGCCGGGCGGCCGGGCACGAGGTGAGGGCGTCCGTCCGCGCGGGACGGGAGGACCGGTGGGACCGGTGCGGGGGAACGAGCCGGGTCAGCGCGGACAGAGCGCCGAGGCCACCCGCGACAGGTCCACGTGACCCCGGGTGGTGAGCATCGGCCGCTGCGGCATGCCCGAACGCTAGCCAGGGCGCCGCGGCGGTGTAAACCCAATCCAACAGGTTGGGAATGCGATCACCGTCACCGCGGGCGACGCCCGGCGGACGACCGATCTGCGCGGACGAACGGGCCGATCACCCCGTGCGGCCACCGGGTTCGCGGACCACCACCACGGGGCACGCCGCGTGCTGCACGCAGTGCTGACCCACCGAACCGAGCAGCGCTCCGGTGAACCCGCCGTGGCCGCGGCTGCCGACGACCAGCAGGTCCGCGTCGGCGGCCGCGTCGATGAGCGCCTTCGCCGGACCGCCCTGCACGACGACGCGCTCCACGGGTACGCGGGACTCACCGGCCACCTCGTGCACCACGTCCTGCAGCGTCCGCGCGGTGCGGTGCCCGGCGTCGTCCGGCGCCCAGCCGTAGATCGGTGAGAGGTCCCAGGCCATCAGCGCGGTGATAGCGCCCCCGGCGAGGTCGGCGTGCCACAGCGCCCAGCGCAGCGCGGCGCGCGACGACGCTGAGCCGTCCACTCCGGTCACGATCCGGTAGGTCTCGGTCATGCGCGCCCTCCCCTGCCGAGCCACCACCGTCCCGCAGCCGCGGAGTGGTCGCATCGCGGCGCGGCAGCCCGGCGACTCGGTGGCGCGGCCCGTCGGTGCGACCTGGAGGCGCGGCGGACGTTCGGCGTGGCGCGGCTCGGCAGCCCGTCGGCGCGGGACGGGCGACCCGCCGGCGCGGCTCGGCAGCCCGGCGGCTCGGGGTGGCCCGTCGGCGCGAGCGGGGGGCGCGAACAGGGCGGCGCGGGCTATCGGCCGGTGTCGAAGTCCGGGGTCTCCTTGGCGAAGAACGCCCGGACCCCTTCGCGCGCCTCGGCGGAGGTGAACGCCTCGTCGCTGGCGGCCAGCGAGCGCCGCAGCACCTCCTCGTCCGGTTCGTCCGCGGTGGCGTCGATGAGGGATTTCACCAGCCGCAGCGAGGTCCGCGGCCGCCGCAGCAGAACGTCCGCGCGCTCCCGGGCCGCGGCGAGCGCGCCGCCGCGCTCCACCACCTCGTCGAGCAGCCCCCAGGACAGCGCGGTGCTCGCGTCGACCGGGTCGCCGAAGAACATCAGCTGCTTCGCGCGCCCCCGCCCGATCCGCCGCGTCACCCGGTAGGTGCCACCGCTGCCGGGGAACAGGCCGAGCTTGATCTCCGGCAGTCCCACCCGCACCTGCGGTTCGGCGATGATCAGGTCGCAGCACGCCGCCAGTTCCAGGCCACCGCCGTAGGCGAGGCCGCCGAGCGCGGCGATCGTCGGCACCGGCAGCCGCTCCAGCCGGGTGAACACCTCGTTCTGCCTGCGCAGCTTCCGCTCCACGACCGCGCCGGGGTGCATCAGGCCGGGGAACTCGCCGATGTCGGAACCGGCGCAGAACGCCCGCTCACCCGCCCCGGTGAGGATCACGACGCGCGCGCCGTCGCGCTCCACCGCGTCCAGCGCGGCGTCGAGCGCGCGGGTCAGCTCCAGGGTCACCAGGTTCATCGGCGGGTCGTCCAAGGTCAGCAGGGCGATCCCGGAGTCGGGTTCGTACCGGAGCGGTCCAGGTGCCACCACGCGTCGTCCTCCCGTTCGGCTGCGCTGCCCGCCCATCGTGGATCATCGCGGGCGGCCACCGCCCGCCGGTTCCCCCACGAGTGCCTAGGGTGGGGGCATGGCTGAGGAGATCTCCGGGGAGTTCGTAGCGGTCGGCCGGTCCCGCGCCTACTTGGCGCGGCCGGAGGTGGACGCGGGCGGCGCGATGCTGCTGCTGCCGATGCTCACCGGCATCGGCGAGCAGGTGCGGGAGTTCGCCGCCGACCTGGCCGCCGCCGGGGTCACCGCGCTGTCCTGGGACCCGTGGGACGGGCCGAGCGCCGACGACACCGAGCGCGACGAGCTGGTGCGGCTGATGGGCGAGCTCGACGACGAGGCGGCGCTCGCCGAGCAGCAGCGGCTGCTCTCGCACCTGTTCAACGAGCTCGGCGTGCAGCGGGCCGGGGTGATCGGCTGGTGCCTCGGCGGCCGGTTCGCGCTGCTGCTGGGCGGACGGGACAAGCGGCTGGCGAACGTGATCGCCTACCACCCGACGGTGCCGATTCCGCCCGCGCCGAACCACGCGCTGGACGCCGCCGAGCACGCCGCGCGGATCGAGGCGCCGGTGATGATGCACTACCCGGGCGCCGACGACCTGGTGCCGCGGGAGAGCTTCGACGCGCTGAACGCGGCGCTCACCGGCCGCGAGCGCGGCGCCAGCATCGTGCACACCTACCCCGGCGCCGAGCACGGGTTCAGCGCCCGCGCCCGCCAGGAGAACCCGGTGAACGCCGAGGCATACCTGCACTCCTGGCCGCAGACCCTGAGCTTCGTGCGGACTACCACTTTGCGGTGATCTTCCCCCTTCTGTTGCTTCGGGGGCGGGTGGCGGAACCTCAGCGGTTCCCTCGCTGCGGGATCTTTTTCCCAAGTGGCTCCGCCACGAGGGAAAAGCTGTCCTCGCGAGGGAACCGCTGAGAACCCGCTGGTGGTCGGTCTGCGTGCCTGGTCGGCAGCTCATCGGCTTCGCCGCTGACAGGAAGACGTTGAAGAGCCACTGGGAAAGCGGGCAGCGAGGAAGCTGCTGAGGTTCCGCCACCCGACCCACCTCGCAACCGAAGTGAAAATGAAGGGGCAGTCAGCCGAGCAGCACCGCGATGAACCCGATGGCGGGTGCGGCGAGGATGGTGGACAGCAGCACGGATTCGCGGGCCAGCACCACCGAGGTCTCGTAGCGGGCCGCGTAGGTGAACAGGTTCTGCGCGGCGGGCAGCGCCGAGGTGACGACGACGGCGAACAGCTGCGGGTCGGGCAGGTCGAAGACGAACCGGCCCAACGCCCAGGCGACCAGCGGCTGCACCACGGACTTGAGGGCCACGGAGAAGAACACCACCTTCTTCTCCGGGCTCCGGCCGGGCAGGCTGGCGCCGCGCAGCGAGATCCCGAACGCCAGCAGCACGCCCGGCACCGCCATCCCGCCGAGCAGGTTGATCGGGTCGAACACGGCGTCCGGCACGTGCAGCCCGGTCGCGGCGACCGCGACGCCGCTGAGCGAACCGAGCACCACGGGGTTGCGGAACGGCGTGGTCAGCCGCGCCGTCCAGGAGGTGTGCGCTCCGGGCCGCGACAGGTCGAGCACGGCCAGCGCGATCGGGGTGACGACGAGCTGCTGCAGCAGCAGCACGGGCGCGACCAGCGACGCGTCGCCGAGCACGTACACCGCGATCGGGATGCCGAGGTTGCCGGAGTTGACGTAGCTGGAGCACAACGCGCCGATGGTGGTGCGCCCGACGTCCCAGCCGCGGACCACCCCGGCGGCGACGAACAGGCCGGCGGCGGCGAAGGTGCTCAGCGCGGTGATCAGCAGCGGCAGCGAGACGATGACGGACAGGTCGGCGCGGGCGAGCGTGGTGAACAGCAGCGCCGGGGTGCCCACCGAGAACGCGAGCCTGCTCAGCACCTCCTGGCCGTGGTCGCCGAGTGAGCCGCGCAGCGCCACCAGGTAGCCGACGGCGATGATGGCGCCGATCACGGCGAACCCGGTGAGCACTCCGGTCACGTCGGCTCCGATCGGCGGGCGGGGGCGGTTCCCCGCCGCCAGGCGCGGTGCGCGCGGCTCATCGGTGCCCACTCCGATCTTCGGCAGGACGCGTCCGGCCGCGTGCGGAAGGGGCGGGGACGCCGGTCAGGGCGCCCGCCGGTATAGCTCGCGGGCGCCGCCATGCGGATCAGACGATAGCCGACCCGACCGCGAGCGACCACGAGCGCGGGCAATGACATATGTCATGCCGCGGGACGGGGACGGCCGAAGATGACCACATGATGGGAAATCGGCGTTCCGCGATGCTCCACAGAGGACTGATCCGCACCCTCCGGCAACTGCCCGGGACCCGTCCTCGCACGCGCGCGGCGGGTCGTCGCGGGCGATCAGCGGAGTTCGGCCACGCCGCACCAGGTTTCGGACTCCTCCGGCGCCGGGGCGCCGGGCGCGGGCGGCGACCCGTGCCACTGCGGGGTCCACACCACGCCGGGCTCCACCAGCCGCCAGCCGTCGAACAGGGCGCGCACCGCCGCGCGGTCGCGGTGCGTGACCTCGGTGCCCGAGGCGGCCAGCAGCTCGCGCAGCTCCCGGGAGGCGTCGGGCTGGTTGTCCTGGGTGGTGTGCGAGATGACGAGGAAGCTGCCCCGGGTGCACTGCTCCCGGTAGGTCCGCAGCATCTCGACGATGCCGTCCGCGTCGCTGACGTAGTGCAGCACCGCGACCATGAGCACGGCCACCGGCCGGTCGAGGTCGAGCAACCGCCGGGTGGGCTCCGCGGCCAGCACGTCGCCCGGGTCGCGCACGTCGGCTTGCACCATCGCCGCGTTCTCGTTGCCGCGCAGCAGCTGGCGGGTGTGCGCGGCGGCGACGGGTTCGTCATCGACGTACACCACGCGGGCCTCGGGGTTGCGGGCCTGCGCGATCTCGTGGGTGTTGCCGCGGGTGGGGATGCCGGAGCCGAGGTCGAGGAACTGGTCGATGCCCTCGTCCACGCAGAACTCCACGGCGCGGCGCAGGAAGGCGCGGTTGGCGCGGGCGACGGCGGGGCCGCTGGGCATCACCGCGAACACCTGGTCGGCGACCTCGCGGTCGATCTTGAAGTTGTGGTCGCCGTTGAGGGCGTAGTCGTACATGCGGGCCGCGTTGGCGTGCTTCACGTCCACTCCGGGGATCGATTCGAGCGAGAATCCGGGGTCGGTCCGCGGCGCCCTGGCGGCGGGTACGCCGGGGGCGTGCGGCGGAGCAGCGGTCCAGGAAGCGCCCGGTGCGGCCTGCTGGGGCGCGGCCGGGCCCGGGTCGGTTCCGATCCGTTCCGCGTCGTGCCGCCGTCCGTCCCGCCCCATCGAACGCTCCCCTCGACGAGCCCGGTCCCCTGGTCGAGCTCCGGCTTCGAGCGTGGCGAGGGGCCCGCGGGCGCGCAAGGGCCGCCCGGCCGAACCCGGTGCGGTCCTTCGGTGGAAGCGGCGCGTGTCAGTCCACTTCGGACATCAGCGCCAGGAGACCTGGGAGGTGGGCCAGCGCAGCGCGGCGCGTTCGATCTCGTCGCGAGCGCGCAACATCCGCCGCACGGCGCGCCGCTCGAACTCCGGGGTGACCCGCGCGGTGGGCACCGAGCAGCTGATCGCGTCCTGCACCGGGTTGTCGTAGCGCAACGCGACGCCGATGCAGTGCACGCCGACGTTGCTCTCCTCCAGCTCCACGGCGTAGCCGCGATCGCGGGTGGCGGCCAGGTCCGCGTGCAGCCCGGCGCGGTCCAGGGTCGACCCGGTGAACCTCGGCAGCGGGTCCGGCAGCAGCGCCGCCACGTCGGCGTCCGCCCGTTCGGCCAGCAGCGCCTTGCCCAGCGCGGTGGCGCTGGCGGGCAACCGGCGGCCGACCCGGCTGAACGGGCGCAGGTGGTGCTTGGACTCGCGGGTCAGCAGGTACACCACGTCGGCGCCGTCGAGCCGGGCGAAGTGCACCGTCTCGCCGAGGTCGGCGACCAGTTCGTCCAGGTGCGGCCCGATCTCGGCGACGCGCAGGTCGCCGTCGATGTAGGAGGTGCCGACCAGCAGCGCCCGCACCCCGATCCCGTACAGCGAGCCGGTGACGTCGGTGCGCACCCAGCCGCGGGCGACGAGCGTCTGCAGCAGGGCGTAGAGGCTGCTGCGCGGCACCTGGGTGCGTTCGGCCAGTTCGCGGAGGTTCACCGGTTCACCGTCGAGGCCGCCCAGCACCTCCAGGACCTCCACCGTGCGGGCCGCCGACTTGACGTCCCGCACGCCCTTCTGCCCGTCCGCCATGCCGCTCATCCCGCGCTCCCCGCGACCGGAAAACCCCCGGCCACCGTGCCTTTTCCGCAAAGCAACACCGTACACACCGGGCGGTCGGCGGGCCGTCGAAGGCTCCGCGGCCCCGGGCGTCCGGCGCGGGGGCGCCCGGGGTCCGGGGTCAGCGGGCGGCGGCGGACCGGCGCCTGCCGATCAGGGTGGCGAGCCCGGCGGCGAGCAACGAGGCCGCCGACAGCCCGTAGAGCCCGTAGGTGGTGGATCCGGTGGTCTCCTCCAGGAGGCCGATCGCGGTGGGCGCCACGAAACCGCCGAGGTTGCCCAGCGAGTTCACCAGCGCGATGCCCGGCGCGACGATCTTGCCGTCCAGCCCCTGCTGCGCGATCGGCCAGAAGATCGACGCGGAGCACTTGAACCCGACCGCGGCCACGCACATCGCCCCCACTCCGAACCACGGCGAGCCGAGCGTCGCCAGGAAGGTGCCGACCGCGGCGACGACCAGCGCCACCGTGACGTACGGGCGGCGGACGCCGGTGCGGTCGGTGAACCGGCCCATCAGGTACATCGCGGCGATCGCGCACGCCCACGGCACCGCGCTCACCACTCCGACGCCGAAGTCCGGCAGCCCTGCGATGCCGGACACCAGGCTCGGCAGCCAGAACGTGATCGCGTACCCGGTCAGCGAGATGGCGAAGAAGATGAAGCACAGCAGCAGGACCTGCGGGTGCAGCAGCAGCCGGGTCTTCGACACCCGCTCCTCCGCGTCCGCCCGGTGCGCGTCGTCGGCGGCCACCGCCGCGGCCAGCGCGGCCCCCTCCTCGGCGGTGAGCCACTTCGCGTCCCCGATCCGGGAGACGAGCAGGAAGGCCGCCACGACGCCGATCAGCACCGAGATCACGCCCTGCGCCAGGAACATCCACTTCCAGCCGGCGAGCCCGGCCACCCCGTCCAGCTCCAGCAGCGCGCCGGTGACCGGCCCGGTCACCACGTAGGCGCCCGCGGAACCGCCGAGGAAGATCGCGACGGCGCGGCCCCGGTACCGGTCCGGCAGCCAACGGGTGAAGTAGTACATGACGCCGGGGAAGAACCCGGCCTCCGCGACGCCCAGCAGGAACCGCATCGCGTAGAAGGTGGTGGTGTCGGTGATGAACGCCATCGCGAACACCACCACGCCCCAGCTGATCATGATGCGGGTGAGCCAGACGCGGGCGCCGAAGCGCTCCATCAGCACGTTGCTCGGTACTTCGAACAGCGCGTAGGCCACGAAGAACAGCCCGGCCCCGAGCCCGTAGGCCGCGGCGCCGATGCCGAGGTCGGCTTCCAGGTCGTGGCGCACGAACCCGATGTTCGTGCGGTCCATCTGGTTGACGATCAGCATGACCACCAGCAGCGGGACCATGCGCCGGAAGAACTTGCCCACCGCACCGCGCAGCGCGGCATCGTCCGAAGTGGACTCCGTCGGTACCGTCGTCATCGACGCCTCCGGGAGGGGAAGGAGCGGTTCACCAGACGGGGAACGAGGGTGCCTGCCACTCCGGGCGCACCCTGCGCATCGCGGCCGCGTCGTCCCGGTCGCGCACGTCGCTGTCGAGCCAGCGCCGGTGCAACCGGGCCAGCGAGTCCCGGTCGAGCTCGATGCCCAGCCCGGGCGCGTCGGTGACCTCGACGCAGCCGTCGCGGAAGGTGTGCGGCGCGGTGATCACGTCCTCGGTCTGCCACGGCCGGTGCGTGTCGCAGGCGTGGTCGAGGTCGGGGATGGTGGCGGCCACGTGCGTCATCGCGGCGAGGCTGATGCCCAGGTGCGTGTTGGAGTGCATGGACAGCTGCTTGCCGTGGGTGCGGCAGATCGCGGCGAGGTCCTGGGTGGCGCGCAGCCCGCCCCAATAGTGGTGGTCGGAGAGCACGACCTGCACGGCGTCGGCGGCGAACGCGGCGGGCACCTCGTCGAGCGCGGTGACGCACATGTTGGTGGCCAGCGGGAGGCTGGTGCGGGCGGCGACCCGCGCCATCTGCTCGGTGCCCGCGGTGGGGTCCTCCAGGTACTCGGCGACGCCTTCGAGCTCGGCGGCGACCCGCAGGCTGGTCTCGACCGACCACGCGCCGTTGGGGTCGAGCCGCAGCGGGGCGTCCGGGAACGCCTCGTGCAGCGCGTGGACCGCGGCGACCTCCTGCTCCGGTGCGAACGCGCCGCCCTTGAGCTTGAAGGAGCGGAACCCGTACCGGTCGGCGAACCGCCGCGCCTGCGCGACGACGCCTGCCGGATCGAGCGCGGCGCCCCAGTCGTCCTCCGGCTCGCCGGGCAGCGGGTGCGCGGCCCACCGGTAGAACAGGTAGCCGCTGTACTCGACGCGGTCGCGGACCTTCCCGCCGAGCAGCGCGTGCACCGGCAACCCGGTCTCGTGGCCGAGCGCGTCGAGCAGCGCCACCTCGAACGCGGACACGACGCTGTGCACCAGCTTCACCTCGGTGCGGGCGCCGCGGAGCCCTTCGGCGACGACGGTGTTGTCGATCCGGGCGATGTCCACTTCGGCGGCCGCGGCGGCGACCCGGGCGAACAGGTCGTTGCGGGCCGTCAGCGGGCGTCCGACGAGCTCCGGACCGAAGGCCTGGGCGATCGTGAGGTAGTCGGTGTCGCCGTAGGTCTCCCCGATGCCGCTCACCCCGTTCTCGGTGACGACCTCGACGATGGTGCGCGGCGTGTACGGCTGGTGCACGCCCTGGACGTTCAGCAGCGGCGGATCGCTGATCAGGATGGGGGTGACGCGGACTTCGGCGATGCGGGTGCTCTCGGGCATGGGATCTCCCTGCTCAGTCCTGGTCGACGAGCGCCAGGCCCGTCTCGATCAGCTTCTGGAGGTCGGCGAGGTCGGCGGGCCCCGGATCGACCAGCGGGGCGCGCACCGGCCCGACGGGCAGGCCGCGCAGCCGGGCGCCCGCCTTGACCAGCGCCACGGCGTAACCGGCCCGGCGGTCGCGGAGTTCGACGAGCGGGAAGTAGAACTCGCGCAGCAGCCCTTCGACTCGCTCCCGGTCCCCGCCGCGCAGCGCGGTGAAGAAGGTCCGCGCGATCTCGGGGGCGAACGCGTGCACCGCGGAGGAGTAGGCGGGGACGCCGATCGCGGAGTAGGCGCGGGCCTGCATCTCGGCGGTGGCCGCGCCGTTGAAGAACAGGAAGTCCGCGGGGGTGCTGAGCGTGAGGCGCTGCAGCGCGTCGAGGTCGCCGTGGCCGTCCTTGAGACCGATGACGGTGGGGAGCTCGGCGATCCGGGCGGCGGCGCCGGGGCCGAAGCGGACGTGGTCGCGCTGGTAGGCGATCAGCGGCAGCCGGGTGTGCTCGGCGACGCGGCGCACCTGCTCGACCACGCCGTCCTGCGGTGCCTTGACGAGGTAGTGCGGGAGCAGCAGTCCGGCGTCGGCGCCCGCGTCCACGGCGCGTTCGGCGAACTGCCGCGCCTGCGCCCAGCCGTAGCCGAGCCCGGCGAGCACCGGGATCCGCCCGTCCGCGACCTCGACGGCGGTCCGCACGACGGCGGCGTGCTCGTCCTGGGTGAGGGAGAAGAACTCGCCGGTGCCGCAGGCGACGAAGAACGCGGCGGGATCGGCGTCGACCTGTCCCCGGAGGTAGGTCCGGAACGCGGCGAGGTCGAGCTCGCCGGCGGCGGTGAACGAGGTGAGGGGGAACGACAGCACGCCGGCGGCCATGCGTTCGCGGAGGTGGGCGGCGAACCTACCGGGGTCGGGTGGCGAGGTACCGAGCGGAGCCGAAGCCATGCGCATCTCGTCTTCATATGTAGACTGCGATTCCTCTTGTAGACGAGATTAGGAATCGGCCCCACCGCTGTCAACGCCCCCGGTGGACCACCGGTGAACTGTTCCCGAACGGTCGCCGCACCCGGACCCGGCCGCACCGGCCGCCCCTAGCTTCGGCCTCGGAAGCGCACTTCCCCGCGCGACGGGAGCCGACATGCCCGACTTCGACTGGTCCTGGGAGACCGCGCTGGCCGCGCTCGGCCTCGTGGTGCCGATCGTGCTCGCGCTCTACGAATTCGCCTTCGTCGGCCGCAAACGGCTCGGCTACCGGGTGCAGCTGGACACCACCGCCACCGACGCCGCGCACCCCGACCGCGGCCGGCTCGACCCCGGCGCGTTCCAAGCCCTGCAGCTGTCCACCGAAGGCGCCGCGCTCACCGCGCCCTCGTTCGTGCTGCTGCGCATCGAGAACGACGGGGCCACCAACATCGACCCCGCCGACTACGCGGTGCTCGACGGCGACAAGGTCGGCATCCGGGTGCGGTTCCCCGGCCGCACCATCGCGGGCATGGTGATCACCGAGCTCAGCAGCGAATTCCTGCGCCCGTCCTTCGGGCCGGATTCCGGGCTGCGCGTCGACCGGGACGTCATCGAACTGCCCAAGGTGCCGCTCAACCGCGGCGCGCACTACAAGGTGCTGGCGGTGCTGGACCGCGCGGCGGGATCGGACCGCGCGGCAGGATCGGACGCCGCGCCGGAGGTCGTCGGCGGCATCAAGGGCGGCGTCGGCACCGGCGCCATCCGCGAGACCCGCAGCCACAACCGGCCACCGCGGCGGATCATGGCGCTGGTGCTGTTCCTGGTGCTGGTCAGCCTCGGGCAGCTCGCGGTCTCGTTGACCCGGCCCGATCCGGTGGCGCTGGAGTGCGCGGCGGGCCGCATCACGCTCACCGGTTCATCGGCGTTCGAGCACGCGGCCCGCGCCGCGGCCGACGCCTACCAGCGGCGCTGCCCCGGCTCGGTGATCATCTCCGACTTCAGCGACAGCGACACCGGCCTCGCCGAGCTCGGCGAGGCCGGACGCGCCGCCCGGGACGGAGCACCGGACCTGCTCGCGTTCTCCGACGGTGCCAAGGGGAACCGCGAGCCGAAGCTGCTGGCGCGCCCCGTGTCGCTGTCGGTGTTCAGCCTCGTCGTCAGCGAGCAGGCGCAGGTGCGGGACCTGTCGCTGGACCAGGTCCGGCGCCTGTACCGGGGCGAGATCACCGACTGGCGGCAGCTGGACGGCGCCGAGCTGCCGGTGCGGCTGGTGAGCCGCGACCGGCAGTCCGGCACCCGGAAGGTCTTCGAACGCCGCCTGCTCGGCGCGGGCGGCGAACGGGCGCCGTGGAACTCCGCCGACTGCGCGGAAGTCCGACCCGAGGAGGCGCCGGGCGTGGTGCACTGCGAACGCGGCGACACCGGCCAGGTGCTGGACGCGGTGCGCCGCACACCCGGCGCTCTCGGCTACGCGGAGGCGGGCCGGATCGAGGGCGACGACCGGGTGCTGCCGGTCCGCATCGACGGCGTGCCCGCCACCCGGGAGACCGTCGTCGACGGCGCCTATCCCTTCTGGGAGACCGAATTCGCCTACACCTACGACGAACCGCGGCCCGGCTCGCTCGTGTCGAGCTTCCTGGAGTTCCTGCGTTCTCCGGCGGGCGGCGCGATCCTGCGGCACGAGGGCGACGTCCCCTGCGCCGACCTGGACCGGCCGTCCCGCTGCACCCCCGAGCAGTGATCAGTCCATTGTGGATCGCTACCGGCGGCGGATCCGGGCCAGGTGCGCGGCGGAATCGACCACCGCGCCGTCGGCGACGTCCAGGCGGCGGGCGTTGTCCCCGGAGGCGATGCCGCGGTACGACACCCGGCGCACCTCCTCGACGTCCCAGCCGTCGGTGAACGCGGCGGCGAAGTCGTCTTGGTGCACCGTCGGCCCGATGCTCTCCGCCACGTCGGCCAGCGCCAGCACGTGCACCACCGAACCCGGTTCGGTCACCGCGCGCAGCGACCGGGCGTAGGCGCTGCGGTCCGCCGGGCCGAACACGTGGAACAGGGCGCTGTCCAGCACCACGTCGAACCGCCGGTTCTCCGGGAGCCGCAACGCGTCCGCGAGCTCGAAGCGCGCGTCCACCCCGCGCCGGGCGGCGTTCGCCCGCGCCCGCTCCAGCGCGTTCGGGGACGAATCCGCGCCCAGCACGTCGTAGCCGCGGCCGGCCAGCAGGATCGTGTGCTCCCCCGTCCCGCAGCCGAGGTCGAGCACCGCGCCCCGGAAGCCGCCGGTGCGCTCCAGCTCCACCACCGCGGGCTGCGGTTCCCCGATCACCCACGGCGGATCACCCGCCGCGTAGAACTCGTCGAACGTCGCGATCGGCACCGTGTTCTCCATCTCGAACCCTTCGGTCGCAGCGGAATTCCGGTGGATCGGGCGGCGCCCGCGGCGGCGGGCAGGGCGGTGGAGCCCGCCGTGCGGTGCCGCCCGATCCGAAACGAACGCTAGGAGTTCGAGCGCGCTCGAAGTCAAGGGCGCGCCGCTATCCTGGCGGCACGCAGCCGCGCCGCACGCCCGCTGCGTTCTCCCGGCTCCGCGCGGACGGCTCCCGTCCCGGGCCGACCCCACCCGCACCGCCCAGGAGGCCCCGCATGTCCGCACCGCGCCGCGTCGTCGTCACCGGCGGCCCGGGTTCCGGGAAGAGCACGCTGCTCGACCGGCTCGGCGCCGCCGGGTGGGCCCGGTCCGAGGAGGCCGGACGCGGCGTGATCCGCGACCAGCTCGCCGTCGGCGGCGGCGGGCTGCCGTGGGTAGATCCGGCGCTGTTCGCGGAACTGATGCTGTGCTGGGAGCTGCGCGAGCACCGGGCCGCGCGGGACGGCGTCACGTTCTTCGACCGCGGGCTGCCGGACATCGCCGGTTACCTGCGCGTCGAAGGCCTCCCGGTGCCCGCGCACGTGCACGCCGCGGCCCGGGACCTGCGGTACTCGGGCCCGGTGTTCCTCGCGCCGCCGTGGCCGGCGATCTACCGGACCGACGCGGAGCGCAGGCAGTCCCCCGAGCTCGCGCGCCGCACCTGCGAGGTGCTCGCCGACACCTACGCCGACTACGGCTACGAGCTCGTGGAACTGCCGCGGGCACCGGTCGCGGAGCGGGCGCGGTTCGTGCTGGAGGTGCTCGGCTAGCTGCGGTCGATGCCGAAGTCGGCGGCGAGCTGGCGGGTGGTGCTGGCGCCGTCCAGGGCCTCCCGGATCAGGTCCGCGTGACCGCCGTGCTGCGCGGTCTCCCGCAGCAGGTGGCCGACGACGCGGCGCGCGGTCCACTCGGCTCCCGGCGGGAACCACGGCGCCGCGGGCAGCGGCAGCGGCACGCCCAGGTCCGGGAGCTCGGCCACGGCCCGGTCGGTGTCCTCGGCGGCCTGCCGGTAGTCGTCGATGAGGTCGGCCAGCGCATCATCCGGCCCCATCCGCAGGCTGTCCGGATCGGCGCCGCCGAGCTGCTCCGGTCGGGCCGCGAGCGCAGCACCCGCGTCCACTCCCGCTCCACCGCGGCGAGGTGCTTGAGCAGCCCGCCCAAGGTGAGGTCGCTCGCGGTGGTCCGCCGCGCCGCGGCGGCGTCGCTGAGCCCGCGCACCGTGATCAGCAGCGCGTGCCGTTGTTCTCCCAGCAGACCCAGCAGATCCGTCCGCTCGTCCGTTCCCGTCATTCCGTCGCACCTTCCCCAGTCGATCGCCTCCGGAACGCTAGAGCACACCCCCGACACCCACATCGGCTGAAAGACCGGACCGCCCGGCACCAGCGGGCCGGCGATCGAGGGCGGCGGGCAGGTCGGCGGGCAGGTCAGGCGACGCTGCGGAAGGTGCGCCGGTAGCGGGCCGGGCTGGTGCCGACGAGCCGCTTGAACCGGTCCCGGAACGTCGTCGGCGAGGTGAACCCGACCTGCTCGGCGATCCGCTCCACCGGGTGCCCGGTGGTCTCCAGCAGGTGTTGCGCCCGCCGCAGCCGCGCCCGGTGCAGCCATTGCAGCGGAGTGGTGCCGGTCTGCTCGCGGAACCGCCTGCTGAGGGTGCGGCTGCTGAGCGCCGCGCGCGCGGCGATGTCCGCCAGGGTCAACGGCTGGTGCAGGTTGTCCTCCAGCCAGTGCAGCAGCGGCTGCACGCTGGCGCCGTCGGGGGCGGGCGGCTCGTGCGCGATGAACTGGGCCTGCCCGCCGTCGCGCTCCAGCGGCATCACCGCGAGCCGCGCCGAATCGGCCGCCACCGCCGAGCCGTGGTCGAGCCGGATCATGTGTAGGCACAGGTCCATCCCGGCGGCCGCTCCGGCCGAGGTGAGCACGTCGCCCTCGTCCACGTACAGCACGTCCGGATCGACCTCGACCGACGGGTGCATGCGGGCGAGCTCGGCGGTGCCGAGCCAGTGCGTGGTGGCCCGCCGCCCGTCCAGCAGCCCGGCCGCGGCGAGCGCGAACGCGCCGGTGCAGATGGAGGCGATCCGGGCTCCGCGCGCCGCCGCGTCCCGCAGCGCCGCCAGCGCCTCCTCCGGAACGGGCGCGGGCGCCCCGGCCTGCCCCGGCACGACGACGGTGTCGGCGTCGCGCAGCCCGTCCAATCCCCACGGCGCGCGGATCGAGAACGGCCCCGCGCCCACCTCGCCGTCCACCGCGCACACCCGCACCTGGTAGCCGGGCGATCCGTCGGCGAGCCGCACCCACCCGAAGGTGTCCGCCGGGATGGACAGGTCGAACGGCACGACAGGGTCGAGGGCGAGCACGGCGACGAGGTGCATGGGGTACCTGTTCACGGATCCGGGGGCGGGTCGAACTCCACTGCTACCACCGGTTCCCGCGGATGGCCAGAATTCGGTGGTCTCCGTCGTTCTCGCCACGCGCGCGGGCGCCCGGCGCGCTCCTGCCGTCGGTTCCTGCTCGTGGCCCCGGCGGGGCGGGCGGTCCGCTGACCGAGGTGATCGACGAGGTGCTGGCGCGGGCGGCGCGTTCCCCGCTCGGCGCGCTGCTCGCGGCGGCCGTGCGGCGCCGCGGGAGCCCGGACGGATGCCGGCGGGCGGAGGACGATGGGGGCATGTGCCGAAGCATCAAGACCCTCCGCCCGCCGTACGCGGAGCAGGTGACCGAGCAGGACGTGCGCGCGGCCGCCCTGCAGTACGTGCGCAAGATCTCCGGGTTCCGCGCGCCCGCCGCGCACAACGCGGCGGCGTTCGACCGAGCCGTCGACGAGGTCGAGCGGGCCACGGCCGCGCTGCTGGAGTCGCTGGAGGTCCGCGGCTCCCGGTCCTGACCGGGTCAGAACAACCGGCCGGCGTCCTCCGCCGGGGGTTCCTCCAGCGCCAGCAGGTAGCGCTTGCGGTCGAGGCCGCCCGCGTAGCCGGTGAGGCTGCCGTCGGCGCCGATCACCCGGTGGCAGGGCACGATCACCGGCAGCGGGTTCCGCCCGTTGGCCGCGCCCACGGCCTGCGAGTGTCCGACGTCGCCGAGCCGCCGCGCGAGCGCGCCGTAGCTGGTGGTCTCGCCGTAGGGGATCTCCTGGAGCAGTTCCCACACGCGCAGCTGGAAGGGTTCGCCACGGGGCGCGAGCGGCAGCTCGAACCGGGTGCGCCGCCGGTCGAAGTACTCGGCGAACTGCCGCTCGGCCTCCGCGAACAGCTCGGTCCCGGCGGACTCGCCGATGTCCTCCTCGCGGTGCCCGCCGCCCGCGAAGCGCACCGCGGTCAGCGCGTCGTCGCGGGCGATGAGCGTCAGCTCGCCGAGGGGCGTGCCGATCACCGCGTGCGTCGTGCTCATGGCCTGCTCCCGTCTCGCGCCCGTCGGTACCACTATGCAGACGCGGCGCGGGCCTCGGACGTGCGGGCCGCGCGCAGATCGACTGGAAAATTCCTACTGGAATAATCAGGTCCATGACGACGGCACCACCCGCGCGCCCGGCCAAGCGCGGCCGACCCGGCTACGACCTGGAATCCCTGCTGGCGGTCGCGGTGGAGCTGTTCAACGACCGCGGCTACGACGGCACCAGCATGGAGGACCTCTCCCGCAAGCTCGGCATCAGCAAGTCCGCGATCTACCACCACGTGCCGAGCAAGCAGGAGCTGCTCCGGCTCGCCACCGACCACGCGCTGGACGGCCTGTTCGCCGTCGCCGACGAAGCGCGGGAGCAGGACGCGCGCGCCGTGGCGCGGCTGGAGCACCTGGTCCGCGGCAGCGTGCTGGTGCTGGTGGACCGGCTGCCGTTCGTGACCCTGCTGCTGCGGGTGCGCGGCAACACCCCCGTGGAGCGGGCGGCGCTGGACCGGCGCCGCGAGTTCGACCAGCTGGTCACCGACCTGGTCGGCGAGGCGGTCGCGGACGGCGACCTGCGCGCCGACGTCGACCCGGCGACCGCGGGGCGGCTGCTGTTCGGGATGGTCAACTCGCTGGCGGAGTGGTACCGCCCGCACGGCGGAGTGGGCGCCGCGGAACTCGCGGACACCGTGGTGGCGACGGCGTTCGACGGGTTGCGCGTGCACCCGGCCTGAAATCCGCTCGCCGAGCGGAACCGGAACACCCGAATTCGAGACGCGCGGTTCCCGTTCGGCCGCGCTTTCCCGGCCGGGACCAATTCCCGGGACGCCCCGGAGGCGGAGGCCGCACCGCGGTCGCGACCCCCGCTCTCCACCAGGTGGGTCGGCGGCGACAGCACCGTGTTCGGGGCTCGGCCGTCTGCGAGTGCCCCACCGGAGCACCGTCGCGCCACCGGAAATGCGTCCGTTTCGGGGTCGGACTGCGTTCTCCGGAATCCGCGACCACTGATCCCACAACGGGATCGTGGACCGGGCACTGTCCATTCGCAACACAAGAACACCCGGATGCTCCCCGATCGTGGGGAAATCGCTCGAAACGACGCTCGATTCCGCGCGCATCCACCCGCACACTCGAAGCGGAATGCGAAAAGGGAGGCACGTCATGAGGAATTCCCGCGGCTCGTCGTCGCGCCGGCTCACCGCCGCGTTCGCGTGCGCGCTGGTCGCCACCACCGTGCAGTGCGGGAACCCGCAACCGCCGGCGGGCGAACCGGCACCGCGCTTCACCTCCAGCGTGGAACCGGTGGACGCCGCCCGGCTCGGCGCGAGCTGGCACCCCGGCTGCCCCGTCGCCCCGGACCGGTTGCGCCTGCTGCGGCTGAGCCACGTCGGCGTGGACGGGCAGGAGCGCACCGGGGAACTCGTCGTGCACGAGGACCGGGTGCGCCAGACCGTCGACGCCTTCGCCCGGCTGCACGCGCTGCGGTTCCCCATCGAGCGGATGCGCCCCGCCGGGGACTACCCCGGGGCCGAGGACGAGACGTCGATGCGGGCGAACAACACCTCGGCGTTCAACTGCCGCGGGATCTCCGGCAGCGGCTCGTGGTCGCAGCACGCCTACGGACGGGCGGTGGACGTGAACCCGCTGCGCAACCCGTACCTGAGCTCGGAGGGCGACCTGCAGCCGGCCACCGCCGGGCCGTACCTGGACCGCACCCGCCGCGATCCGGGGATGCTGCACGACGGGGACGCGGCGGTGCGGATGTTCACCGACGCGGGCTGGACCTGGGGCGGGTCCTGGCACGATCCGAAGGACTACCAGCACTTCGAACTGCCGTGACCGCAGTGGGCTGACCCGACCTCGCGCCGCGGTTCCACGCCGGAGGTGCCGTGCTCGTTGCTCACCCGGTCCCGCCGCGCCGGCGCGGTTCGCGGCGCGCCGGACGGCTCGCCGCCAGGTCGCACCGCGCGCCGGGACACCGGTTCCAGCACCGGGTTCCGCCGACGTCCGAGCCGGCTTCCCGCACCAGCGCGGTGATTCCGCGGGACCGCAGCTCGGGCAACGCGTGCAGGCCGACGCATCCGGCGCCGACCACCACGACGTCGACATCCGGCCCGGCTGCCGCAGTTTCCCCGCATGCACCGCGGTTTTCCGCTCCGCAGCGGGGAATCCAGCGCGGTGGCGGGGCGGTGACGAGAGGAGTCACCGAGGTGGCCGAGCGCCGGATCAGGCCGCGGACGGTCCGCCCGAGCGCGCCTGCGGCACTCCCCCGCCCCGGCCTTCGTCCGGGTCGAGACCCAGCATGTCGAGCAGTTCGGCCAGTTGCGCGGCGTCGTTCGCGTGGTGCGCGGTGGCGCGCACCGCCCGCGACCGCTCCTGCGGAGTCGGCTCGTGCGCGTCGGCCTGCTGCGGTGTGGGTCGTGCCTGCATCGTCCGTCCTCCCCCGAGTGGTTCCGTGCGGTCGCCGATACTGCCAGCCCCATCGCGCCGCGACACGGCCGAAAGTCCCGTCCCGCGCACCCCGGGACGGGGAGCGCCGGGAGTGGCGCGAGTGGGTGAGGCCGGGGCCCTGCCGCGAGATGCGTCACCCGCCCGGCGGGACCGCGTGCGGTTGAACCGGCGCCGCACCGGGCACTTCCGGGGTGCGGGATCGTCGACGAGGAGCTCACGTGCGTGTCCTGATCACGGGTTGGCCCAGCTTCCTGCACTCCGAGTTCTCCGCGGGCGACGTGGCGGCCATGCGGCGGGTGGCGGACGCGCTCGGCACCTCGGGGATCCCGCACGAGCTGGCGTGGAGCCCGGTGCTGGTCCCCGGATCGCTGACCCTCGACGACGCGGATCCGGGAGAGTTCACCGACCTCGTGTTCGTGAGCGGTCCCGCGCACGGCAGGCAGGTCGAGGAGCTGCACCAGCGGTACGCGCGGTGCAGGCGCAACCGCCATCGGCGTCACGGTGATCGACGAACAGGCGCCCGCGGTGCGCGGCTTCCACCACGTGCTCGCCCGGGACCGGCCGCGGGTGCCGGCGACCCGGGACCTCGCCGCGGGCGGATCGATCAGCCCGACGCCGGTGGCGGCGATCGTGGTGTCCCACGGGCGCCGCGAGTACGGCCCGCTGCGCAGGCACGACGGCGTGCACCGGTACCTGCTGAACTGGATCGGCCGGACCGACTGCGCGCCGATGGTGGTGGACCTGCGGCTGGACCGGGTGAATGCGCGGTTGTGCTCGACGGCCGACCAGTTCGCGACGCTGCTCGGGCGGGCCGACGTGGTGGTGACCTCCCGGTTGCACGGGCTGGTGTTCGCGCTGGCGCAGGGGATCCCGGCGATCGCCGTCGACCCGGTGGGCGGGGGCGGGAAGGTCTCGGCGCAGGGCGCGGCGTGGCAGTGGCCCGCGGTGCTGTCCTCGGAGGAGCTCTACGACGGCGGTGACGGGCAGGCCGGCGCGCTGCTGGACCGCTGGTGGCAGTGGTGCCTGGGGCCGGAGGGGCGGGAGATGGCCGCCGACCGCGCCGACCAGGCCGCGGACGCGGGCAGCAGCCAGCTGTTGGACCTGGTCGAACGGCTCCGCTCCGCGACCCCCGCCGAATGAGCGGGCCCGCCCGCACCCGGCGGCGGTGGTGGCCGCCCGTCGGCGGCTGACGACCACCGAGCGACGGGAACCACCCGCGGGTGCTCAGCGGTTCCCGGACGGCGATGTCGCCGTGCTGCGCGAGGGAGCGCGGCCCGACCGGGAAGCGGGCGGCGGGGAAGCGGGCAGCGGGGAACCACCCGAGCGCTACGCGGCCCGAGTTCGCAGCCGGGCAGCGGGATTCCGCCCTGCGGCCCCGCGCGACGGGAACAGCGCGGTCACTCCAGGTCCCCCGGGCGGATCCGGTAGACGCCCAGGGGCCGGTCGTAGTACTTCGTGGTCTCGCCGACCCATTCCATGCCGAGGCGCTGCGCGGTGGCGTGCGCGCGGTCGTTGGCCGGGTCCACGACGGCGAACAGCTCGATGGCCTCGTGCTCGAACGCCCAGCGGATCAGCGCGCCGGTCGCCTCGGAGGCGTAGCCGTGGCCCCAGGCGTTCGGGCGCAGGTGCCAGGCCACCTCCACGTCCTCGAAGTGCGGGGGCAGCAGCCGCAGCTCGGCGCCGCCGATGACCTCGCCGGTGCCGCGGTGCTCGAACGCCCACCGGCCCAGCGGGGGCGGCAGCTCGCGCTGCTCCTCGATCCACTGGGTCAGCACGCGGCGCATCGCGGCCAGGTCGGCCACCCGCGGCATGGACGGGACCAGCCAGTCGGTGACGGTGGTGGTGCCGTAGACGGCGAAGGCGCCGTCGACGTCCTCGGGCCGCCACTCCCGCAGCAGCACCCGTTCGCTCACCGGCATCGCCACCATGCGGGAAACGCTACTGCTTGTGCTGCGGCTCGTCTTGCTCAGCGGCCGGGTCGCGGGGCCCGGCGAGTACCGGAACCAGCTGGTACCGAAGGCCTTGGTGATCTCGGCCGGCGGGACGCGTTCGTCCACTTCGGACTCTTCCGCCCCACCGCTCCGCCGGGCGGCCCTCCGCCGGGAACCGCGACGCGGTGGGTTGACATCGCGACCACCGCCGCCAACACTGCGAGCAATAACCGACTGTTCGGTCAGTACGAGGTGGTGGAGCCCGGTGAGCACGGTGGAACCCGTCGCGGACGCGGCGAGAACGATGTTCGACGAGGACACCGCGTCCCGGGAACTCGGCATCGAGCTGCACGCGGCCGCCGACGGCCGGGCGACCGCGTGGATGACGATCACCCGCTCGATGGTCAACGGCCACGGCATCGCGCACGGCGGCTACGTGTTCCTGCTCGCCGACACCGCGTTCGCCTGCGCCTGCAACAGCCACGGCCCCGTGACCGTCGCCGCCGGTGCCGAGATCGACTTCGTCGCCCCCGCGCACGAGGGCGATAGGCTGCACGCCGAAGCGACCGAGCGCACCCGCTACGGCCGCAGCGGGATCTACGACATCACCGTGCGCCGCGAACACGACGCGGCGGTGATCGCCGAGTTCCGCGGGCGCAGCAGGACGATCGACGGCCGGACGAGGACGGGCGCATGACCGGGACCACCACGACCGCCGCGGCCGACGAGACCGCACCACGCGACGAGGACGAGCTCCGCGCCCGCCAGCTGGACCGGCTGCGCTGGACGCTGCGGCACGCCTACCGCAACGTTCCCTTCTACCGCGCCAAGTTCGACGCCGCCGGGGTACACCCGGACGACTGCCGCGAACTGGCCGACCTCGCGAAGTTCCCCGTCACCACCAAGGAGGACCTGCGGGCGAACTACCCGTTCGGCATGTTCGCCGTCCCGCGCGAGCAGGTCAGCCGGGTGCACGCCTCCAGCGGCACCACCGGCCAGCCCACCGTCGTCGGCTACACCCGGCACGACCTGGACGTGTGGGCCGAGGTGGTGAGCCGCTCCATCCGCGCCGCGGGCGGGCGCCCCGGCGACCTGGTGCACATCTCCTACGGCTACGGCCTGTTCACCGGCGGGCTCGGCGCGCACTACGGCGCGGAACGCCTCGGCTGCACCGTGGTCCCCGCCTCCGGCGGGATGACCGCGCGGCAGGCCCAGCTCATCCGCGACTTCCGCCCCGACCTGATCATGGTGACGCCGACGTACATGCTCGCCCTCGTCGACGAGCTGCGCCGCCAGGGCGTCGACCCGCGGGAGACCGGGCTGCGCGCCGGGATCTTCGGCGCCGAACCGTGGACCGAGGAGATGCGCGGGGAGCTGGAGCGCGCCCTCGACATCGACGCGGTCGACATCTACGGGCTGTCCGAGGTGATGGGGCCGGGCGTCGCCGCCGAATTCGCCGAGACCAAGGACGGCCTGCACATCTGGGAGGACCACTTCTACCCCGAGGTGATCGACCCGGTGCTGGGCGACCCGCTGTCCGACGGCGAACCGGGTGAGCTGCTGTTCACCTCGCTGACCAAGGAGGCGCTGCCGATCATCCGGTACCGCACCCGCGACCTCACCCGGCTGCTGCCGGGAACCGCGAACCCGGCGATGCGCCGGATGGAGCGGATCACCGGGCGCAGCGACGACCTGATCATCCTGCGCGGCGTCAACGTCTTCCCCACCCAGGTCGAGGAACTGGTGCTGCGCGCCGAAGGGCTGTCCCCGCACTTCCAGATCACCCTGTCCCGGCAGGGCCGGATGGATCGCATGACGATCACCGTCGAAGCCGCCGAGGACTGCACCCCGGGGCAGCGCGGCGCCGCACCGGACTCGCTGGCCCGCGCCGTCAAGGACGCGATCGGCATCACCGCGGAGGTCGTGGTGGCCGACCCGGGCGCGCTGGAGCGCTCCGTCGGAAAGCTGCGCCGGGTGCTGGACCGGCGCGGCGCATGACCGGCCGTGGCCGGGGCAGGCCCGGGCACGACCTGGATTCGCTGCTGCGCATCGCGGCCGTCGTCTTCCACGAACGCGGCTACGACGGCACCAGCATGGACGTGCTCGCCCAGCGGCTCGGCATCACCAAGTCGGCGATCTACCACCACGTCTCCGGCAAGGAGGAACTGCTGCGGCGCACCGTGGACCGGGCGCTGGACGCGCTGCTGGCGGTGACCGGCGAACCCGGGTCGCAGCAGGGCCCGGCGATCGACCGGCTGCGCCACGTGGTGCGGCGCAGCGTGCACGTCCTCGTCGCCGAGCAGCCGTTCGTGACGGTGCTGCTGCGGGTGCGCGGCAACAGCGAGGTGGAGCGCGACGCGCTGGCCCGGCGCCGCGAGATCGACGCGTTCCTCGGCAAGCTGGTCGCCGAGGCCGAGCGGGACGGGAGCCTGCGCCCCGACCTCGATCCGGCGCTGACCAGCAGGCTGCTGTTCGGCACCGTGAACTCGATCATCGAGTGGTACCGGCCGCAGCCGGGCCTAGACGCCGAGCAGCTCGCCGAGGCCGTCACCCGGCTCACCTTCGACGGGCTGCGGAACCCGTCCGCTCAGCCCTGATCGACGGGCCTCCCGTCGAACAGCCGCATCGCGAAGTGCAGCTCGTAGCGCACCGACGGGCCGTGCAGCAGGGAACGCTCCAGCACCCGTTCGATGCGCACGATCCGCTTGCGCACCGCGGGGACCGACAACCCGAGCTCCGGGGCCGCCGCCTCCAGCCGGGCACCGCCGTCCAGCCACGCGCGCAGGGTCGGCAGCAGGTGCGGTTCGGCGTCGCGCAGCGGAGCCAGCAGGCGGGCCGCCCAGGACCGCACCTCGGGCCGTTCCAGCAGGTCCGGCAGCCGCGTCGGGCCCGGTTCCGCCGCCGTCGCCCCGGATCGGGCGGCGAGGTGCAGCGCCAGGTGCAGCCGCGCCTGGGTGGGCAGGTCGCGCACGTCGCAGTCCAGCAGCCGCTCCAGCTGCGCGAGCCGCGACCCCAGCGTGTTGCGGTGGATCTTGAGCTGGCGGGCGCCGCCGGTGCCGAAGTTCAGCCACGCCCCCAGGGTCAGCTCCAGCGCCGCCGCGTCCGGATCCTGCGCTCGGGCGGGCTCGAAGGCGCGCAGCGGGGCCAGCACCCGCTCGGCCCAGCGCTCCCCCGCCGCGCCGACCACGGCGGCCTGGCTCTCCTGGAAGGCGAACATCTCGAACGAGCCCGCCCCGCCGCGGGCGGCCGCCAGGGCGTGGAACGCCTGCTCGTAGCCGACGGCGACCTCGCGCAGCGCCACCACCCGGCTCGCGCCGACCCGGATCCGGTCCGGGCCGGACACCAGGTCCCGCACCAGCTCCGCCACCGAGTTCGCGGGCCGGTGGTGCTGGTGCTCACCGGACGGCACCAGCACGATCAGGTGCTTGACGTACACCGGGCAGTGCACGATCCACGCCCGGTGCCCGGTGACCCCGGAGATCCGCGCCGCCAGCGCGTCCCGGTCGACCTTGCCCGCTTCGATGACGTACACGGTGAGGAACGCGGGCAACCGCGGGCTGAGCGCGCTCGCGACCCGCTGCGCGCTGTCCGGGTGCCCCAGCATCAGCAGGTGCAGCACCGATTCGCGGACCGCGGTCGCCGCCGCGAGCACCCGCCGGGACTGCTGCCGGGCGAGGTCGGTCTGCCACCGCAGGGCCAGCAGCCGGGAGGCGTCGGCGAGGTAGCGGTCCACTCCGGCGGTTCCGGCGGCGGGCAGCGACACCACCAGCACGGGCGCGTCCGGTCCCGCGTCGAGCCGCTGGGCGCAGATCATCCGGTCGTCGCGGTGCACGGCGGCCGAGTGCGCCTGCCCGGACCGGATGCGGTCGAGGTCGTCGGCGATCGCGGCGAGCGCGTCCGGGGGCGGCACCGGCGCGGGCACGACGGGCTCTCCGGCGGCGTCGAGCAGCGCCGCCCGGCCGCGCACGGTGTCGGCGACGCGGCGCACCAGCAGCCGGAGCCCGTCCGGCAGCAGCGCGTCCTGGTGCAGGCGGCGCAGCCGGTCGGCGTCGAGATCGGGCTCGGTGGAGGGGGTCCGCGGCGGCACGGGCGCCGAGCCTATCGGGCACGGGTGCCGGAGCGGGGCCGGTCGGCGGATCCCGGCACCGGACGCCCGCGCCGCCGGCACGCGCCACGTCGCCGCCCGCCGACCGAGGTGGCAAATTCTTACTGTTCGGCCGCACGACTGGGCGAAGTGAAACTTCCCCGCCGAGTCGATCAAGCTCTACTGTTGGTGCCTTCCAAGGGGGCATGGGGGGTTGGGGGGGGGGGGGGGGGGGGGCCGGCGGGGGGGGGGGCGCCGCCCCCCCCCGCGCGGGGGGGGGGGGGGGGGGGGGGGGGCGGGCGGCGCGGGCCCCCCCCGCCCCGCCCCCGG
>NZ_JAIUKB010000031.1:0-65813 GCF_020176785.1 Saccharopolyspora sp. 6V
CTCCCGTGTCTCAAAATCCTCCGGCCCCCCCCCCCCCCCCGGCCCCGCCCCCCCCCCCCCCCCGCCGCCACCCCCCCCCCGGGGGCCCCCCCCCCCCGGGGCCCGGGGGGGGGCGCCCCGGGGGCCCCCCCCCACTCGGTAAACGATCGGCCGCGCCACGCTCGGCGGCGCGGTGGCGGATCCCGCGCGGCAGCAGGGCTCCTCCCCGGAACCGACTGCCGCGCGGAGGTCCACCGGTGGCGACCGGCGCGTCAGTGGATCGCGATGAGCCCCAAGGCGAAGCCCGCGGCGATCACCACGAGCGACACCAGCAACGCCCACTTGATCGCGAACCGGTGCTGGTCGCCCAAGTCCACCTTCGCCAACCCGATCAGCACGTACATCGCGGGCACCAGCGGGCTCAACATGTGGATCGGCTGGCCCAGCAGCGACGCCCGCGCCACCTCCATCGCCGAGATGCCGTGCTGCGCGGCCGTCTCCGCCAGGATCGGCACCACGCCGAAGTAGAACGCGTCGTTGCTCATGAAGAACGTGAACGGGATGCTCAGCACCGCGATCACCACGCTGAAGTACGGGAACAGCGCGTCCGGCATGCCGTGCAGCAGGTACTGCGCCATCTGCTCGATCATCCCGCTGCCCGAGAGCACCCCGGTGAACACGGCCGCCGCGAACACCATCGACACCACCGCGACCACGCTGTCCGCGTGCGAGGCGATGCGCGCCGCCTGCTCCTTGATGCTCGGGTAGTTCACGATCAGCGCGATCCCGGTCCCGATCATGAACAGCACCGCGATCGGCAGCACCCCGGAGATCAACGCGACCAGCAGCGCCACCGTCAGCGCCGCGTTGAACCAGAGCAGCCGCGGACGCAGGCTCTCCCGGTCCGGGTGCAGCACGTCGAAGTCGCCGCCGTCCTCGGCACCGGTGCCACCGGACTCCGCCGACCCTCCGCCGCCCGCGCCGACCCCGGCCAGGACCGGCTCCGCGGTGCGCGCCCGCAGCTTCGCCCGCTCCCGCAGCCCCAGCACGTAGGCGATGACGAACACCGTCACCAGGCCGGCACCGAGCGCCGGGATCATCGGCACGAACATCTCCTGCGGATCCAGCCGCAGCACGCTCGCCGCCCGCGCGGCCGGACCACCCCACGGCACCACGTTCAGCACCGCGTTCGTCATGCACGCCAACCCCGTCATCAGCACCGGGCTCACCCCGAGCTTGCGGTAGATCGGCAGCAGCGCCGACACCGTGATCATGAAGGTGGTCGTGCCGTCGCCGTCCAGCGAGACCACGGCGACCAGCACCACCGTCCCCACGATCAGCTTCAGCGGGTCGTCCCCGGTGAGCCGGACGACCGCCCGCGCCACCGGGTCGAACAACCCCGCGTCGATCATGATGCCGAAGTAGAGGATGGCGAACATCAGCATCGCCGCGGTCGGCGCCAGCGACGTGATGCCGTCGGTGACCATCTCACCCAGGTCCGGCGCGAAACCCGCGATCACCGCGAAGATCGCCGGGATCACGATCAGCGCCACCATCGGCGCCAACCGCTTGCTCATGACCAGGTAGAGGAAGACCGACACCATCGCCAAACCGAGCAACGCGATCACCGCACTACCCCCCTTCGAACCACGACGTGGCCCACGTAACACCGTTGTTCCATTTCGCGGAACCGTAGGTGCCGCACGCCCGTGACGGGAGGGTTAACGACCTTGTACGCCTAGCCCGCGTTGCGCGCGTTCTGCGCGTTCTGCTCACCCGCACCCGCGCCGCGGCCCGGGCCGGGCGAAACGGCTGGGTAGGGTCGCGCCATGTCCCGCCGCCCCATGCGGTTCGCCCGGCAGGTGCTCGCGTTGCAGATCGGGCTCGTCGTCCTGATCACCGGCGTGGGTTTCGCGGTCGCCGCGACCCTGCTCGACCGCAGCCTCGTCGACCAGTACGGGCAGCGCGCCCTCGGCGTGGCCCGCTCCGTCGCCGCCGACGACGACCTCGCCGCCGCCGTCGCCGACCCGGCCCGGCACCCCCGGGTCGCCACCAAGGCCGAACGCGTCCGCGACGCCACCGGGGCGCTGTTCATCGTCGTCACCGACGACCGCGGCGTGCGGCTCGCCCACCCCGACCCCGAGCAGATCGGCGACCCGGTCAGCACCGACCCGCAAGCCCTCGCCGGCCGGGAAGTGGTGGACGTGCAGCGCGGCACCCTCGGCTGGTCCGCGCGCGGCAAGGTCCCGCTGCGCACCACCGACGGCCGCATCGTCGGGCAGGTCAGCGTCGGCTTCGACGCCCGGCAGATCCACACCACCTTCCTGCGGCTGCTCGGCACCTCCGCCGCGGTCGCCGCCGGCGCGCTGCTGCTCGGCGTCGCCGGCTCCGCGCTGCTCACCAGGCTGCTCAAGCGGCGCACGCTCGGCCTCGAACCGCACGAGCTCACCGAACTCGTCCGGCAGCGCGAAGCGGTGCTCTACGGCATCGGCGAAGGGGTGCTCGCCGTCGACGCCGACGACCGGGTCACGTTCCGCAACGCCGAGACCGAACGGCTGCTCGGCCACGCCGTCGAACCCGGCACCCCGGTCGGTGAACTCGACCTGCCGCCGCGGCTGCGGGCCGCGCTGCTCGACCACCGGGCCGTGGACAACCTCATCACCGTCACCGCCGACCGGGTGCTCGTCGCCCACCACCGCCCGGTGCGCCGCGACGGCACCGACCTCGGCGGCGTCGTCACCCTGCGGGACCGCACCGACCTGGACAAGCTCACCCGCGAGCTCGAATCGGTCCGCGGCACCGCCGACGTGCTGCGCGCCCAGCGCCACGAGTTCACCAACCGGCTGCACGCGCTGTCCGGACTGCTGCAGACCGGGCACCGGCAGGAAGCGGAGGACTACCTGCACGCCCTGTTCCAGGGCTCCATCGCGGGGCTCGGGCCCGCCGCCGACGCCGTGCGGGACTCGCACCTGGTGTCGTTCCTCGGCGCGAAGAAGGCCGCCGCCGCCGAGAAGGAGGTGGCCCTGGAGCTCGGCGAGACCAGCTGGGTCGCCACCGCCGTCACCGCGCCCGTCGAAGTCACCACCGTGCTCGGCAACCTCGTCGACAACGCCTGCGACGCGGCCCGCGCGGGCGCCGCCCGGCCCGCCCGGGTCGACGTGGACCTGCTCTCCGACGGCAGCACCCTGCACCTGTCCGTGCTCGACACCGGGGACGGCGTGCCCGCCGCGCTGCGCGCCGAGGTGTTCACCGAGGGCAGCACCAGCAAGGACGGCGAGGGGCACGGCATCGGGCTGGCCCTCGCCCGGCAAGCGGCCCGCGCCCTCGGCGGCGAGGTCCGGCTCGCCGACCCCGGCGGCGGTGCGCACGGCGCGCTGTTCGTCGCCCGGCTGCCCGGCGCCCTCGCCGAACCCGCCGATCCCGCCGAGTCCGCCGAGTCCGCCGAGTCCGCCGAAACCACCGAACAGGAGGCGAACCGATGATCCGGGTCCTCGTCGTCGAAGACGACTTCCGCGTCGCGCAGGTGCACGCCGAGTTCACCGACCGGGTGCGCGGCTTCCGCACCGTCGGCATCGCGCACTCCGCCGCCGAAGCCCGCGACCTCATCGCCGAGCACCGGCCCGAGCTCGTACTGCTGGACAACTACCTGCCGGACGGTCCCGGCGTGGGCCTGCTCGCCGAACTGGACGTCGACGCGATCATGCTCACCGCCGCCTCGGACCCGGCCACGGTGCGCGCCGCGCTGTCCGCCGGAGCGCTGAACTACCTGGTGAAACCGTTCACCGCACACCAGCTCAAGGACCGGCTCACCGCGTACGCGCACTACCGGTCCCGGCTCCCGGCGGGCGACGAGCCGGTGGACCAGGCCGAGATCGACCGGGCCATGCGCTCGCTGCGCGACGGGGACCGGCCGAGCACCCCGAAGGGGCAGTCCTCCATCACCACCAAGCTGATCACGGACGCGTTGCGCGCGGCCGACGGGCCGCGGTCGGCCTCCGAGATCGCCGACGAGCTCGGCATCGCCCGCGCCACCGCGCAGCGCTACCTCGCCGGACTCGCGCAGGAGGGGAAGGCGACGATGACGTTGCGGTACGGAGCGAGCGGCAGGCCGGAGCACCAGTACGAACCCTGCTGAGCCGAACCCCGGACGGTCAGCGCCGAGGTGCCGGCGGGTGCATGTGGTGGGCGCGGACGGCGCGCAGTACGTCTTGCAGGGTGAAGTGGTGGAGATCGCCCGGGCGGGCGCGATCGCAGGCGCGGACGGCGGCGGCCTGCTCCACGCCGAGCGCGCGCAGCCAGCGGAGGAGGTCGTGGCGCGGCAGCGTCCCGGACGCCGCACCGGGCCCCGCGGCGAGCAGCGCGCGCAGCACCGGGGTGAGCATCCGGTCGAACGCGGCCTCGCCCTGCTCGAACAGCACAGCCTCGCACGCCTGGTGGAACCGTTCGCGACCGATGGCCGTTCCAGATCCCGCGGCGCCCGCCACGTGCTCGAACAACCAGCATAAAGATTTCCGGAGCTCCCCCGGATCCGCGGTCGCACCGGCCTGGAATTCACGCACCACTCGGTCGGCTTCCGCCGCCCAGTCCGATCGTGGCGACACCGCCCGGCTCGAATTCCGCGAACCGGAACGCGATCCTCGTCGACGGTTCAGCACGACATGCACCATGACCCCCATCATTCTCCTGTGACCGGACTCGCGCGGTGCGCGCGGCTCATTCGGCCGGACTCGAACCGGCGGGCAATGATTCGAGGAACGTGCGGAATGCATCCGCATCAACCCCGAATGGGCCGTGCAATGGATGCATCAGTTGCACCGAGAGGTAGAGGGTGAATCCGAGGGTCAAGGTGAGCAGCACCATCGTCGCGACGTTGGCGGGTCGGGCGCTCAACCCCACCAGCAGCGGGAACGCGATCATCAGCACCGCGCCGAGCACGCTGCCCGCCAGCAGCACCAGGTTGAACCGCTGGTCGTCGGTGGAGATGTCGACCCGCTCCCGGTGGGCCTCGTCGATCTGGCGCAGGTCGGTGAGCACCTGCTCGCGGGCGGACTTCAGCACCTCGGTGTCCGCGGGCAGCGCGATCGCCTCCGCCCGCATCCCGTCGATCAGCCGGTCCACCTGCGCATCGGGCCGCCCCTGGTCCAGGGACGGCCACTCGTGCTCGGCGACCCGGGCGGCGTACTGCTCGGCCAGCGAGCGCAGCGCGGTGGCCTGCTCCGCGGGCACCGCGGCGACCTGCCAGTGCACGTCGCTGAGCGCGTTGACCTCCTGCTGCGCCGCCTTCTCCACGTCGTCGCCGTTCTGCCAGGCGAACACGATGTAGAACGCGAGGACCACGGTGAACAGCGCGTTCAGCACGCCGCCGACGAACGACTGCGAATCCGAGTCGGAGTCACCGGCCGCGACGGCTGCGCGACGGGCGCCGAGCAGCGTCACCGCGCCCACGGCCGCGGTGAGCAGCACGAGGGCCAGAAATCCGAGGTAGATCACGAGGTATCCGTTCTGACTGCGCGGACGGGCGCGGACACGCCCGCGGAATGTTCGGAATGGGGCGAATTCGGTCGCGCGGTGCCATCGGTGAACCGCGCGCGACGTCGGACCCGGGATCGAGGCGGGAAGCAGGCCGCCCCCTCGGTCCGCCGCGAAGAACCCTACCCGCCGAACCCCGTTGAAAGGAGGAAGTTTCCAGCGCCGGGGCGGAAAATCACCGAATGGGGTGATCTTGAACGATCACCCGGATCGGCAATGGCGGTTTCCAATTCCGAACCCTTCGCGAGCGAATGCGCGTAGCCGCTGGTCAACCCGCCACATCGACCATTGTGGACTTTCCACGGATCGGCCGGGACCGCGAATTCCGAGTGCTACGGTTTTCCGCGACCACCGATAAGGCCCCGCGTTCCCGCTGGTCGAATTCACGCATTCCACGAAGCACGAGGAGGTGAGATGTCGCGTCCGCGTTCCGTCCCGAACCGGTTCCGCGCCCGCACGGCGGGCGGGAGCCGGCCGCCGCGCTCCGCGGTGCTGTCCTGCTGCGGGCTGGTGCTGCTCGCCCCGCTGCTCACGTCCGCGTACGTCCCGCCTCGGCAGGACGCGGCTGCGGTCCCGGGCGGGGTGGACGTCCCCCGGGTCCCGGACGACGGGGAAGCCGGCGGGACCATCCCCGGCTGGCCCGTCGAGCACCCGGCGCTGTCGCTGAGCACCCGCACCGATCCGCGCAGCGCGCACCCGGGCGACCCGCTCACCCAGAGCGCCGTCGTCGCCAACACCGGCGACGCCGCGCTGTTCGGCATCGTGGTCAGCCTCGGTTCGGGGCCCTGCCACGACGTCCTCGGGCGGCTCCGCCCCGGCGACTCCCGCACCGTCACCTGCGCCGGAACCGCGCCGACGAGCGGCCGGGTCGCGGCCAGGGCGGTCGGCATGACGCACACCGGGTTCGCCGCCACCGCCCGCGCCACCGCGGAGGTGGTGCGACCGGCGCCGCCCCCGGCACCACCCGCACCGGCCAGGCCCTCGGTCGCGCTGGACATCCTCCCCGCCCGGAACGGCTCGGTGCCGGTGCGGGTGCGCAACACCTCCGCCGTCCGGTTGCTGGACGTGGCGGTCACCGGCGAACCACCGGCCTGCCGCCGCTCGTTCGACGCGCTCGAACCGGGCGAGGAGGTCACCTACACCTGCCCGGCGCGGCCCGGCGAGGTCGTGCGCCTGGCCGTCACCGCTCGGTCGCTGGCCGGTGAGGTCACCGCGGCCGACGCGACGCTGGTGCTGCCAACACCGGCGGCACCACCGGCCGCACCGGCGCCCGCCGCGGAACCACCGCGGCCCGCCGCGCGCCCGGAACCACCCCCGCTCGACCCGCCCGTCCGGGAGCTCGCCGATTCCGCCGGGCCGCGCGAATCCCCCGCTCCGACCGCCGGATTCATCGCCGTGCTCGGCGTGCTGGTGATGATGGTCAGCATCGGCGCGCTGTCCTCCGCCACCCGCCCGAGCAAGTGATCCCGGGGCACGAACCAGCTCTCCCCCGCTCCCGGCCCCGCCGGAGGCACCACGTCGACTGCGAACAGGAACGAACGGATGCACAGGAACGCACGACTGCTGCTCACGGCCGCCGCGGTGCTCGCCACCGCGCTCCCCGCGGGCACCGCCACCGCCGCCACCTCCGGGCGGGTGCTGGTGTTCAGCACCGAGGCCGAGCCGGTCCAGACCTACGAAGCGCCCAGCGGCTGCACCAAGGCACCGCCGACGGCGCACGTCCTGATCAACGAGACCGACGGCCCGGTGCGCGTGCACGGCGACCCGTTCTGCCTGTCGCCGAGCCTCGTCGTCCCGCCGGGCCACGGCGCGCACGTCCCGCCCGGCACCGGCAGCTTCTCGGCGTGACCGGCGGGTTCGCCGCGGGCGCCGGGCACGACCGAAGAACCGGGAGCCCGTCCGCGGATCTCGTCGTGGTCGGGCTCGGCTACGTCGGCCTGCCGCTGGCCGCCGCCGCCTGCGCGGCCGGGTTGCGCACCATCGGCCTGGACGTGTCGGCGGAGGTGGTGGCGGGGCTCGGCGCCGGCCGCTCCCACGTCGGGGACGTGCCGGACGCGACCATCGCCGAGATGATCGCCGCCGGGTTCACCGCGACCACCGCTGCGGACGTGCTGGCGACCGCGGACACGATCGTGCTCTGCGTGCCGACCGGGTTGTCCGAGGCCGGGGAACCGGACCTGAGCGCGGTGCGGGCCGCGGCGCACACCGCCGCACCGCGGCTGCGTCCGGGAGCGCTGGTGGTGCTGGAGTCCACCAGCCACCCCGGCACCACCGAAGAGGTCGTCCGCCCCATCCTGGAACGCGGCAGCGGGCTGCGGGTCGGCGAGGACTTCCACCTCGTCTACTCCCCGGAGCGGATCGACCCGGGCAACGAGCGGTTCGCCGTGCAGAACACCCCGAAGATCATCAGCGGTTGCACACCGCTGTGCGCCAAGTACGGCGTCGCGTTCTACGGCCGTTTCGTGGACTCCCTCGTCATCTCCCGCGGGACCAGGGAGGCCGAGATGGCGAAGCTGCTGGAGAACAGCTACCGGTACGTGAACATCGCGCTCGTCAACGAGGTCGCGCTGTTCTGCGACCGGATGGGCATCGACGTGTGGGACGTGCTGCACTGCGCCGGCACCAAGCCGTTCGGGTTCGCCCCGTTCCAGCCCGGTCCGGGCGTCGGCGGGCACTGCATTCCGGTGGACCCGCGCTACCTGGAGAGCAAGGCCCGCAGCGCCGGGTTCACCTTCGGCACGCTGTCCGCGGCGCGCGCGGTGAACGAGCGGATGCCGTCGCACGTGGTGCTGCGCGCCGCGGAACTGCTCGGCGGGCGCGGGCGGATGCTGTCCGGGTCGCGGGTGCTGTTGCTGGGCGTCGCCTACAAGCGGGACGTCGCCGACACCCGCGAGTCCCCGGCCTACCCGATCACCCGGGGACTGCTCGCCCAGGCCGCCGAGGTGTCCTACCACGACCCGGGGGTCGCCGAGTTCCGGGTGGACGGACATCCGATCCCGCGGACGCTGCGGCTCGCGGAGGCGCTGACCAGCGCGGACCTGGTGATCCTGCTGCAAGACCACTCCTGCTACGACCTCGTCGAGCTCTCCTCGTCGGGCTGCCTGCTGCTGGACACCCGGGGGAAGTCCGCCGGGACCGCGGTGACGCTGCTCTGACGCACGACCGGTTCCACCGGTCGGACACCGAGAAGACTTGCGCGGCGCTGCGGCTCCGCGCGGGCCGTCCACCCCGGTTCCACGGGGCGGGCGGAACACCGAATCACCCACACACATCGAGGAGGATGGCCATGACCACGGCTATCGCGAACGACCGCCTGCGCAAGCGCTTCGCCAAGTGGGACCTGGACGGCAGCGGCAGCCTGGAGCGCTCCGACTTCGTCCAGGAAGCCGAGAACGTCGTGCGCGCGTTCGGGGCGGACGCCCAGAGCCCCCAGGCCGAGGAGCTGCGCGCGGCGTTCACCACCCTGTTCGACCACTTGGCGACCCGCGCCGGGCAGACCCCGGCCGGCTCGCTGTCGGAGGAGCAGTTCCTCCAGGTGGCCGAAGGGATGGTCACCGAAGGCGGCGAGGCCGACTTCGACCGCGTCCTCGGCCCGGTGGTGCAGGGCATCGTCGGCCTCTGCGACCGGAACAACGACGGCGTCATCGACGCGGGCGAGTTCGCGTCCTGGCTGACCGCGGTCGGCGTGGACCGCTCGCAGGCGGCCGCCGCGTTCGTCGACATCGACACCAACGGCGACGGCGAGCTCTCGGTGGCCGAGCTGCTCAGCGCCGTGCGGGACTTCCACTTCGGACGGTCGGACGTCGAGCTGCTGGGCTGACCCGCCCACGCGGAAGCGGCCGGTGACCACCCTCCCCTCGCGGAATGGTCACCGGCCGCTGTTCGCCCGATCCTCGCCGGATGTCTTCCGCCGACGGTGCGGACCTGCGCGGGTACTACCCGACGGCACTTCCCAGGCGGGCGGTCAGCGCCGCCTGCTCGAAGGTGAGCAGCTGTTCCGGGAACAGGTCCAGCTCCTCGCCGGTCCACGGCGCCTCGGTGCGCACCAGCACGTTGTAGTGGTTGGGGTGGTGGCAGGCGTCGAAGCCGAGCACGGTGCCGATCACCCGGCCGCCGATGCGCAGCTCGTCCCCGCGGTCGAGGACGCCGGCGCAGCCGAACTCGGCGAAGCCGAGGAACCCGACCCGGTCCACGCGGGCGCCCGGCGCGGTCTCGACGTGGTCGGTGGTGACGAGCTCGTGCACCTCGCCCGCCCGGATGCACCGGCTGGCGTGCGGTTCCAGGGACATGCCCCGTTCGGTCCGGCGGTGCCGCAGCACCTTCACCACGGTGGCGTGCAGGCCGCGCTTGCGGCCGTCCTCGTGCGGGTTCACGGCGAGCCCTCCTCGTTCGCGGCGGTGTCCAGGAATTCCACGCGGTAGACCGCGTCGACCAGCTCCAGCGCGGGCAGCCCGCCGTCGGGGCGCCGGTCCGCGGCGGTGTTGCCCGCATCGAGCACGGCGGCGAAGTCGGTGAGGACGCCTTCGTACTCGTGCCACAGCGAGGACTTGAACCCGTGGTGGCCGTGCAGCATGTCGGCGCGGTGCGTGGTGCCGTCCGCGCAGCGGATCTCGACGTCCTTGGTCTCACCGGGATGCGACCAGTCGAGTTCGACGACGGCGGGCACCCCGGTGGCGGAGCGCAGTTCGACCACCGCCTGCCGGTCGAGGCCCGCGCCGTCGCGGTGCACGGTGACCGCGGCCGGTTCGACGTCGCCGAGGAAGAGCCGCACCAGGTCGAACGCGTTCGGGCCGTTGTCGGCGACGCAACCGCCACCGCAGCGCTCCGGGTCGAGGTACCAGGTGTCGCCGCCGATGTGCTCCTCGATGCGTTCGAGGTAGCGCACGGTCAACCCTTCGATGGGCCCGTGCCCGGCGAGCTCGTCGCGCAGGCGCAGCACGTTGTCGTTGTAGCGGCGGTGGAACGCGGTGAACAGCGGCGCGGTGACCGAGGCGAGCCCGGTGAGCGCCCGCGCGTCGACGAGGTCCACGGCGAGCGGTTTCTCCACGCACACCGGCACGCCGGCCCGCAGCGCGTCGCGGCTGATCTCCGCGTGCACGTCGTTGGGGACCACCACGACGACCGCGTCCGGCGCGCTCGCGGCCAGCAGCTCGCGGTGGTCGTGGAACACGGGTATCCGCCCGCGGTGCGGTGCCAGTGCGGCCTCGTCCACGTCGCAGACTGCGACGAGTTCCCAGCCGGGCAGCGCGTCCAGCGCGGCGAGGTAGAACCGGGCGATGGTGCCGAGGCCGATCACGGCGGCGCGGCGCGGTTCCGCGGCCATCAGCGCGCACCTCCGTCCACATCGGACTCGTCGAGGCCCAGCTCGACGAGTTCGCGGTGCACCGAGGCGCGCAGCGGTACTCCGTCCCGGCGGCGCCGCGCGGCGCGTTCCGCCTCGTGCCAACCGGGGTAGCGCACCGGTTCGCCCGCCGCGGCCGGGCAGTCCAGCAGCGTGCCGAACAGGCTCCGCGCGTCCGCGGCGAACGCCCCGCCGGGGCGCAGCAGGTCGGGGGCCAGCACGAGCACGAAGTAGCCGATGTCGTCGTCGCGCCCGTGCGGTCCGCCGTCACCGTCCAGCGCCGCCGGGGCGGGCCCGACGCCGGCGCCGGACAGCAGCGCGGAGAGCACTTCCACGACGAGCCCGAGGCCGAAGCCCTTGTGCGCACCGGTGGCCGGTTCGCCGCCGAGCCAGCGCAGGTGTGCCTCGCCGCGGTCGAACGCGGCCGGGTCGGTGACGGGGTTCCCGGTGTCGTCGGCGAGCCAACCGGGCGGGACGCGTTCCCCGTCCGAGGCGGCTACCCGGACCTTGCCGGTGGGAACGGTGGTGGTGCTCATGTCCAGCACGAACGGGTGGCCGTCGAGGGCGGGGGCGGCGACGCTGATCGGGTTGGTGCCGAGCATGGCGAGCGCGCCCAGCGGCGGGCGGGCGATCCGCTGCGAACCGCAGTTGCTGGCGACGATGCCCACGAGCCCGCGTTCGGCGGCGCGCGCGGCGTGGAACCCGGCGCAACCGAAGTGCGTGCCGCCGCGCACCGGCACGAGGCCGACGCCGTGCTCCAGCGCGCGGTGCGCGGCCGCGTCGACGGCCTCCGCCGCGGTCCACAGGCCGAGGGCGCGATGGGCGTCGAGCACGGCGCAGGCGCCGAGGTCGATCCGCGTGGTGGGTTCCGCGGTGGGGTCGACCCGGCCGGACCGCAGCAGCGGCAGGTAGAGCCGGGTGAGGTTGAACAGGCCGTGCGAGTCGAATCCGCACAGATCCCCGTGGCACAGCGCTTCCGCGGCCAGGTGCGCCCGGTGATCCGGTATCCCGTGCTCGGCGAACAGCCGGGCGGTGAACGCGTGCAGTCGCGCGTAGGACACCGTGGTTCGTTCCCCGGAGTGTGCGATCTCCGGCAGCAGCGTCATCAGGTGATCTCCTTCCCGGCACCGCCGTGGTGCCGCCTGGTGAACTCGGTGAGCACCGCCGCGACCGCTCGGGCGAAGCCGCGGAGTTCGGCGACGTCGGCGTACTCGCCTTCGGCGTGCGCGTGGTTCGCCTCCAGCGATCCGGGGCCGAGCACGGCGGTGCGGGTGTCGGGGATGCCGTGCATCCAGATGGCGTCGCAGGTGAACGCGGGCAGCTCGTCGGGCCACCGCCGGATCCCCGCTGCGGCGAACAGCTCGCCGGCGTCCCCCTGCTCGTGCAGGCAGGGCAGTCCGCGCTTGAGCCAGTCGACGCGCGTGATGGCGGCGGCCTGCGCCGCGGTGCGGGCGAACTCCCTGGTGGACGCGAACGTCCCGGTGAATTCGCGGATGCCGTCGCGCACCGCGTCCTCCAGCGCGCGCTCGGCGGCGGCACCTTCGGGCGCGGTGGCGTAGGACAGGTTGAGCAGCAGGCCACCGCTGCCGTAGACGCGGTTGTGCCGGTCGCCGGTGCGCAGGCCCGCGATGCAGCAGCGACCCGGCCGGTCCCGCGGGTCGAGGGTGCGGGCGAGGTGCTGGGCGAGGAACCCGAGCAGGACCGTCGCGTTGTGCCCCGCGGCGGGTTCGTCGTCGATGGCGCCGTGCCCGTCGACCCGGATCCGCGCCGTCATCGAGGCGGTGGACCGGGGCAGGTAGCGCAGCCCGGTGGGTTCGCAGAACACGTTGAGCGCCCCGAAGTGGCCGGCTTCGACCAGCGGCCGGGTGCCGTAGGTGCCCATCGCGCCGCCCTCCTCGCCGGAGACGGCGTGCACGAGGACCCCGACGTCGCGGCCGAGCTCGGGGTTCGCGACGCGGGCGGCGCGGATCCCGGCCAGCAGCGCCACGGCCGGGCCCTTCGCGTCGATGGCGCCGCGCCCGGTGATCCGGTCCGCGGTGCGGGTGACGGGTTCGAGCCCGGCGACGGTGTCCAGGTGCACGTTGAACATGGCGGTGCGCTCCGGCGGCAGCTCCGGGCCGAGCCGCAGCACCAGGCTGGGCTGGTCGGCGAGGAAGTCCGGGTCGCGGGCGGCGTCGCGCACGGTGCGCGGCACGTCGTCCCGGTCCAGCACCGAGGGTTCGGGGGCGGCGTGGTGCGCGGTGCGGAACCCGATGCGCTCGGCGGCCGCGGCGTAGGCCCGCTGCGCCTGCCACATCCGGGAGGGTGGCGCGGCACCTTCCAGCGGGTTGACGGTGGGCAGCCGCAGCAGGTCCACCAGCAGGTCGAGGTCGCCGGGTTCGAGCGGTTCGGCGCCCATCAGGCCCGGCCGGGCGCGGCCGCCGCCGTGTAGGGCGCGCGCAGCCGCCCCAGCAACCGTTCGAGGGCGCGGCCCGCGTCGACGAACCGGTCCGCGGCGGTCTCGTCGGCGCGCACCCCGTCGTGCGGGCGGGCGACCAGGTGCGGTTCGAGGGAGTACGCGCCCTCGTAGCCGGAGTTCAGCAGCAGCCGCAGGCAGTCGGCGACCCGCGAACCGCCCTCCCCCGGTGGCACGTACATCACGGCGCCGGGCGAGCCGGTGGCGTCCTTGACGTGCACGTGCGCCACGTGGCCGATGAGCGGGCGCAGCAGGTCCGGGGCGTGGTAGCCGTGCTCGACGCCGTTGCCGGTGTCGAACAGCAGCCGCAGCGACGGGACTTCGGCGAGCAGCCGCAGGGCGCGGTCGGCGTCGGTGGCGGCCCACCCGGCGCAGTTCTCGTGCAGCAGCACGACGTCGAGCTCGGCGGCGCGTTCGGCGAGCTTGGCGACGCGTTCGCGGGCGCGGGCGCCCCACTCGGGTTCGGGGAGCCCGTCGTTCGGGTAGGACATGATGCGCACGTAGCGGCTGCCGAGTTCGCGGCACTGCTCGGCGAGCACGTCGAGTTCGCGCAGGTCGTCCTCGAACGGGGCGGTGATGGGGCGGGCCCAGTTGCCGATGCGCGAGGCGAGGCACACCACGTCGAGCTCGGCGGCGCGGAGCTGCCGCGCGGTGCGGCGCCGGTCGGGTTCGTCGAGGTCCGCGAGCGGGACGCCGTCGACGGTGCGCAGTTCGATCGACCGCCAGCCGAGCCTGCGGACGGCGGCCAGCTGCCCGGTCAGGTCCGCGGCGGCTTCGTCGCCGATGCCGGCGAGCCGGGGGCGCGGGTCATCCTGCATGATCTGCGGTCCTCCTCCGCTGTCGAGCGGGACCGGTCCGGTCCCGGCAGTGCTGCTTCGCCGCCCACAGCAGGCGGACCACGTCGCGGTGGATCGCGAAGTGCCCGGTGGCGGCGGGTTCGGGGTCCGGTCCGATGGCTTTGAACCGGCGGTAGGCGCGCAGCGTGAACTCGGTGAGCGCGTCGTCGGGGAAGACCGACCACTGCTCCTCGGGGCCGTGCACGGTCAGCTGCGCGTGGTGGTCCTGGTCGCTGAGCGGGTAGTGCCCGACGGCGCTGCCGTGCTCGAACGCCAGCTCCACGCGGCGTTCCCGCACCGGGGCGGTGAGGTCGGAGTCGATGGCGGTGCGGACGCCGCCGACGTGGCGCAGCGCGAGCCGCGCGCCGCCCATGCCGGGGAGCACCACGCCCCCGCAGCGCATGTCGGCGCAGTCGGCGTCGACGAGCTCGGCGGGCCCGGCCAGCCGCAGCGCCACGCCGAGCGAGTGCGGCACTTCCACGTCGAACGCGGTCGGGTGGCCGCCGGTGGCGGTGGAGTGGGTGAACCGGGGTTTGTGCTGGCGGAAGGAGATCTCCCGCAGCCACCCCAGCGGCCCCCGCTGCACGAGGTCGGCGAGCCTGCGGGTGAGTTCGGCGTCCAGCCAGTGCGCGACGACGGCGAGCCGCAGGTCGTGCGCGGTGCGCAGCCGCTCGACCTCGGCGAGCGAGGTGAGGTCGGGTGCGACGGGCTTCTCCACGATGATGCGGCGGAAGCCGAGTTCGGCGAGCTCGCGCAGCAGTTCGGTGCGTCCGGTGGGCGGGGTGCACAGGTGGACGACGGTGCGGCCGGGCGGGACGAGTTCGGCGGCGGCGCGGACGGACTCGGCGGCGGTGACGCCCGGCGGGACGCGGCGGGCCGCGGGTGCCGGGTCGCAGGCGATGATCGCGCCGGGGTGGAACGGGTCGCGGTCGAGTTCCCTGGCCCGTGCCAGGACGCGCAGGTGCAGGCCGGCGCCCGCGCGCCCGAGCCCGACCACGAGTGAGTGCAGCATCGTGCTCCGTTGCTCCAGAGGGGTTCGAGGTTGTTCCGGGATCCCGCCGCGTTCCGGCGGTTCCGCCCGGCGGCCCGGTGGCTCCCGCCCGGGTTCCGCCGTTCTCGCGAATTCGGCACCCGCTTCCGCGGCGGCGCGGAGTAGGGCCATTCCCGGAACCGTCCTGTTCGGACCGTTCCGGTGCGCATTCGGCGATCGCGGCGGAATGCGCTTCGGCGACCGGATGCGGGCGCCGAGCGGCAAGACTAACGATTTCCCCGAACAGTCCAGGAACCGGGTCCGCGAGGCCCGAACAGATGATCACCGGAAAGGATGAAAAACACGAATGGCGTTCCCGCGGACTTCCGGCGGAGCGCGGCGCTCCGCTACTTTGTCCAGCCGAAGATCCCTCCCCATTCCCAGGAGTTGACGTCGTGTCCCGCGGTGCGAATGACACCGGGACGCGAGAATTATCGAGCCCGCCGGATCCGTCCGCGCCCGTGCCGTTCTTCTCGCAGGCCCGCACCTTCGACCGGCTTTGGCCGGCCATCAGCGCTCGCGTCGAAGCGGTCTTCGACAACGGCAAGTTCTCCCACGGCAAGCAGGTCGCCGAACTGGAACGGCAGCTCTGCGAGCACACCGGCGCGCGGTACGCGGTGGGCGTGAACAGCGGCACGGACGCGCTGGTCCTGCTGCTGCGCGCCCTGGGCCTGCGCCCCGGCGACGAGGTGGTGGTCCCGGCCTACTCGTTCGTGGCCACCGCGAGCTCGGTGGTGCTGGCCGGGGGCCGCCCGGTGTTCGCCGACGTCGATCCGGTGACCTACGCGCTGGACCCGGCCGAGGTCGAGCGGGTCGCAGGCCCGCGCACCCGGTTCGTCATGCCCGCGCACCTGTTCTGCCAGATGGCGGACATGAGCGCGCTGTCCCGGGTCGCGGCGCGGCGGGGCCTGGTGCTGCTGGAGGACAGCGCGGAGGCGATCGGGATGCGGCAGCTGGGAGTGCACGCCGGTCTGCACGGCGCGGGCGGCGTGCTCTCCTTCTTCCCGAGCAAGACCCTCGGCGCGATCGGCGACGCGGGCGCGGTGATCACCGACGACGTGCGGGTCGCGGAGCTGGTCGCGGGGTTGCGCCACCACGGGCGGTTCGGGCACACCCTGGACCACTTCCCCGGCATCTCCACCGAGACGGCGCGGCCGGGCACGAACAGCAAGATGGACGACATCCAGGCCGCGGTGCTGCTGGCGAAGCTGCCGGAGCTGGAGCGGGAGATCGCCCGCCGCGGTGAGCTGGCCGCGGCCTACCGGGAACGGCTCGCGGACGTGCCGGGGATCCTCCGCCTGCCGGAGGTGGTCGACCGGGGCCCGGGTTCGGCGAGCGCGTTCTACGTCCACCTGATCGAGGTGGAGCGCCGGGACGAGCTGGTGGAGTGGCTGGCCCGCGCGGAAATCGGCACCGAAACCTACTACCCCATTCCGCTGCACCGGCAACCCTGCTTTCAATCGGATTATTCCACGGAGGTTCCGCTGCCGAACGCGGAAGCGGCGGCGCGGCGCGCGGTGGCCCTTCCGCTCTACCCGGACCTCACCCTCGGACAGCTCGACCGGGTGTGCTCGGTGATCCGCTCCTTCTATTCCGGGAGGCGTGCGTGATGCGTTCCGAAATTCCGTTCTTCCCGCCTGATCTGTTCGAAGGGGATCGCAAGGTGATGCTCGACATCATCGGCGAGATCGGCCGGGATCCCCGACAGAAGTTCATCCTCGGTGAGCAAACCCGGGAATTCGAGGAGTTGCTGCGCGACGATCTCGGCGCCGCCGACGTCATCGCCTGCGGCAGCGGCACCACCGCGCTCGGACTGGTGCTGCGCGCCGTGGACATCGGCCCCGGCGACGAGGTGGTGGTGCCCGCGTTCGGCTGCGCACCGCTGGCCGCCGCCGTGCTGGAGACCGGGGCGGCCCCGGTGTTCGCCGACGTCGACCCGCGCACCATGGTGCTCGACCCGGAATCGGCGCGGCGCCATATCACCCACCGCACCAAGGCGCTGCTGCCCGCCCACATGTTCTCGATCATGGCCGACATGCCCCGGTTCACCGAACTGGCCGCGGCGCACGACCTGCGGCTGGTGGAGGACTCCGCGGTCGCGCAAGGCGCCGTGCTGCGCGGAACCCCGGCCGGGCTGTGGGGCGAAGCCGGCGTCTACTCCTTCGTCCAGGTCAAGTCCTTCGGCATGCCCGGAGAAGGCGGCGCCGTCGTCACCCGCGATCCCGCGCTCGGGCGGCGGATCCGGATGCTGCGCAACCACGGGCAGCAGGAGCGCTTCGTGCACCGCGTCATCGGCACCAACAGCCGGTTCGACGAGATCCAGGCCGCGTTCCAGCGCTACCGGTACGCGGGTTTCCCCGCCCGGCTCCGGCGGCGCGCCGAGATCGCCGAGCACTACACCGAGCGCTTCGCGCCGCTCGCCGGGCAGGGCGTGCTCGCCCCGCCGCCGGGCCGGGACGGCCGCTGCCACTACGTGTACTGCCTGCTCGCCGAGGAACGCGACGTGCTGCGGGAATACCTCGCCGAGCACGGCATCGGCTCGCACGTGTACTACCCGCTGGCGCTGCCGCACCAGGCCGCGTTCCTGCCCTGGGCGCCCGCGGACGAGGGGGGGGCGAACGCCGAGCGGGCCAGCGCGCGGATCCTCGCCCTCCCGATCTACCCGCACCTCACCGACGCGGAGGTGACCCGGATCGCCGACGCCGTCTGCGAGTTCACCCGCCACCGCCCGCGCGCGCAGGCGCCGGGCACCCGCCAGTCCGGAACAGGAGCAGCACGACACGATGACCAGTGACCTGCACGCCGCGCCCGAGCGCATCGGGGCGGCCCGGCCGGAGAGCAAGGCCCGCACCTTCGCGCGGCTGGGCAAGCTCGACGTCTACGACTACTACCTCAGCGTGCTGGTGGTCGGTGCGGCCGCGCTGCCCGCCGCCGGGTTCGCCGCCGGCGCCGAAGCGCTGCCGATGCTGCTGCTGTTCCTGCTCGGCGAGGTCTGCACGCTGGTGGCGCTGGTCTCGTTCGACGACGTGACGGGGTTCCGCGACGGCAGCGACATCGCCAACTACGGGCCGAACGACCCGCTGCGCAAGAAGCTCCGCAAACCGCTGGTGGCCGGCACGCTCACCGAGCGGGAGGCGCTGGGGTTCGGCTGGGCCGCCGCCGGGTGCGGGGCGCTGCTGTGGGGCGCGGCCGCCGTCGTCGCCCCGCACCGTCCGATGTGGACGCTGGTGCTGATCGCGGTGACGTTCGTGATCGCGCTGCAGTACTCCTACGGCCTCAAGCTCAGCTACCACGGCTTCCAGGAGGCGTTCCTCGTCGCGCTGGGCGTCGCGCTGGTGCTCGCCCCGCACGGGCTGGCGACCGGCGAGTTCTCCGGGTTCGTGCTGGTGCAGGCGGTGCTGTTCGGCCTCGGGCCGCTCATGTTCGGGGTGTACTCCAACACCAACGACGTGGCGGGCGACCGGGCCGTCGGCCGTCCCACGGTGGCCGCGCTGACCTCGCCGCGCGGGAACGCGCTGTTCATCGGGGCGCTGTCGCTGGGCGAGTTCCTGCTGTGCCTGGGCGCCTCGCTCACCGGGGTGGCGCCGTGGTGGTTCGCGGTGCTCGTGCTGCCCGGCAACGCGCTGCGCGCCCGGCAGTACCACCTCGGGTTCCGGGCCGGCGACATCATGCGCGCCCGGCGGCTGGGGTTCCGGGTGCACCGGCTGTACGTGGTGCTGCTGGTCGCGGCGAACCTGCTGGCGGCGTTGGGGGGTGCCCGCTGATGAGCGGCGACCTGGACGTGGCCGTGGTGGGCGCAGGCATGGCCGGGCTCGCCGCCGCCACCGAGCTGACCCGGGCCGGACTCGACGTCCGCGTGTACGAGGCCGCCGGGCACGTCGGCGGGCGCACCGCGAGCGTCCGCGTCGACGGGTACACCATCGACACCGGCGCCGAGCAGCTGTCCCCGCGCGGCTACCGGGCCACCTGGGAGCTGCTGTCCCGGGTGGGCATCGAGGACCACGAGATCCCGCCGATCAGCAGCCCGATCTCGATGTGGCGGGACGGCCGCGCGCACCCCGGGGTCGCCGAACCTCGCGGGCTGCTCACCGGTGCCGGGCTCTCCCCGCTGGCCCGGGTGGACCTGGCGCGGTTCCAGATGTGGCTGGCGCGGCGCCGCGGCGAGTTCGACACCGACGACCCGCAGCGCACCCCGCTGGCCGACAGCACGGTCGCCGACTTCGCCCGCCGGTACCACCCGGACCTGCACGACTACCTGCTGCAACCCGTCGCGGGCACCTTCTTCGGCTGGGACACCGGGCGGTCCTCGGCGGCGGTGATGGTGTCGCTGCTGCTGGCGGTCGGCGACGCGTCGAACTGGCGGACCTACCGCGGCGGGATGGACACGCTGGCGCGGCGGCTCGCCACCGGGCTGGACGTGCGCACCGGGCAGGAGGTGCACCAGGTCGTCTCCACCGGTTCCGCGGCGCGGCTGCACGTCGGCGAGGAGGTCGTGACGGCCCGCGCGGTGCTGCTGTGCGTGCCCGCGCCGGTGGCCGCGCGGCTGCACCCGGGCGCGCCGGAAGCGGAGGCGGACTTCCTGCGGGCCTGCACCTTCACCCCGGCGCTGAAGGTGAGCTGCCTGCTGGACCGGCCGCTGGCCCCGGAGCACGGCGCCCCGCCGTACGTGCTGCTCACCCCGGAGGCCGAGGACGCGGCGCTCTCCGCGATCCTGTTCGACCACCAGAAGCACCCGGACCGCGCGCCACCCGGGACGGGGCTGCTGACGCTGATGCCGAACGCGCGCACCACGGCCGGCCTGCTGGAGCTGCCGGACGAGGAGGTCGTGGCGCGGTTGACCGGCGCCGCGGCCCGCTACCTGCCGGAGCTGCCCGCGGCGAACCGCCGGAACTTCGTGCACCGCCACCCGCACGGCCTGCCGGAGGCCACCCCGCAGGCGCTCGGCCTGCGGTCGCGGTTCATGGCCCGCCGCCTGCGCCCCGTCGACTACGCCGGGGACTGGGTGATGCTGCGCCCGGCGAGCGAGGGCGCGGTACGGGCCGGCGCACTGGCCGCTTCCCGGGTGCTGAGCAGGTTGCGCGCCCCGTTGAGCATTCCGACCCAGGCGAGGAGCCGACGCGTTGAAACCGCATGACATGGGCGTCCTGTTCGACGAGTGCGCGCGGCGCGGCACCGCGACGACGGTGCGGCTGGACCGGCCGTTCGACATCGCCCCGGACGGCGGCTCGTCGTACCGGGTGGCGGAGCTCGCCGAGCTGGTGCGGACCGCGGCCGGGTGGCTCGCGGCGGCCGGGGCCGGGCGCGGCGACCGGGTGGTGATCGTGAAGGAGAACCACTGGGACTACGACCTGCTGGCCTGCGCGGCGGTGCGGATCGGGGCGGTGCCCGCGCAGCTGTCGGCGGAGCTGTCCGTGGCGGCGCTGGAGCAGCTGCTCAAGCGGCTGGACGCCGCCGTGCTCGTCACCACCGGCGCGCTCGCGCGGCGCTGCGCGGAGCAGGGCCTGGACCTGGTGTCCACGGCGCGGACCGCGCTGCTGCTCGACGGGGAGGCACCGGGCGCGGTGCGGCTGGACGACGTGCGCGGCCGGACGGCCCCGGCGCCGCGGCTGCGCTCCGACGACGAGCCGCTGGTGATCAACCACACCTCGGGGACGACGGGCGTGCCGAAGCTGGTGGTGCACTCCACGCGCACGATCATCGGGCAGCTGGCGCGGTTCGAGTCGAACCCGGTGCCGCTGATCGGGGTCCGCCGGGACGACGTGGTGGTGAACGCGAGTTCCTACGCGCACGGGCGGACGTTCTGCTGGACGGCGGTGGCGCTGAGCCGGGAACCCCGGGAGCTGGTGGTGCTCTCCTCGCACGACCCGGACCACGTCGATCCGGTGCTGCGCGCCTACCCGCCGACGATCGTGGAGGCGCTGCCCGCGTCCTACGTGCGGTTCCGGTCGCTGACCGAGCGGCTGGACAACCCGTTCCGCCGGGTGCGGCTGTTCATCAGCACCTACGACGCGGTGCACCCGCCGACGATCCGCGCCTACCTGCACGCCTCCGCGCACCACCGTCCATTGTGGATGCAGGGCTGGGGGCAGACCGAGACGGGGCCGCTGACGTTCCGCTTCCACACCAGGCGTTCGTCCGCGCGCGGTGCGCGGAGCGTGGGCCGCCCGATCCCGGTGAAGACCCGGCTGCGGGTGGTGGACCCGGACACGTTCGCGCCGGTGCCGCGCGGGACGCCGGGCCTGGTGCTGGCGCGGACCGCCGCGCGCTGCCTGGACTACGAGGGCGAAGCGGAGCGCTGGGCGGCGAAGGCGCGCGGACCGTGGTGGAACACCGGGGACATCGGCGTGCACCACCGGGACGGGCACGTGTCGCTGCTGGACCGCGAGGTGGACAGCACGCCGCGGCTGAGCTGCCTGGAGACCGAGGACGTGCTGGAGGACCGGCTGCCGCAGGCACAGGAGTGCGTGGTGCTGGGACGTCCGGACGACGTCCCGCTGCCGGTGGTGGTGACCGCCGACGGAGCGCTGCCGGGCGGGGCGTGGCGCCGGGCGGTGCGCGGGCTGCCCGCGATGGCCGAACCGGTGGTCCTGGCCTGGGACCGGGTGCCGCGGACCGGCACCGGGAAGGTGCGGCGCGCCCTGCTGCTGGAGCGGCTCACCGGCAGCACCGAGACGCCGGGGTCCGGGCAGTGGACGTGACGTGCGAGGCGGCGCCCCGGGATTACGCCTTCGCCCGGGAGCACGAGCGCGCCCGGCACCGCTACCTGTCCGCCGCGCACGACCCGCTCACCTTCACCCGCCTCGCGGAGACGGGGGTGGGCGACGGGTGGCGCTGCCTCGACGTCGGCGCGGGTGGTGGCGCGGTCGCGCGCTGGCTCGCGGAGCGGGTGGCCCCGTCCGGCAGCGTGCTGGCGACCGATCTGCGGCCGAACCCGGGTTCCCGGCCGCCGGTGGTGGGGCACGACGTGGTCGTCGATCCGCTGCCCGCGGAGGAGTTCGACCTGGTCGTGGCGCGGCTGGTGCTGCGGCACCTCCCCCAGCGGGACGCGGTGCTGGCGAAGCTGGTGCGCGCGCTGAAACCGGGCGGCTGGCTGCAGGTCGACGAGTTCGACACCTCCTACGAACCGCTGCTGCTGGCCGCGGACGAGGAGTCGGCGCTGCTGTACGAGAAGTTCCTCGCGGCGAAGGAGGCGGCGATGCGCGGCGCGGGCGTGGACCCCGGCTGGGGCAGGCGGGTGCCGCTGGCGATGCACCGGGCCGGGCTGGTCGAGATCGACCCGCGCCCGCGGGTGCAGCTGCGGCACCGCGACGGCGCGGACCTGCTGCTGCTGGCGCAGGCGGCGGTGGACATGCGCGCGGAGCTGATGGCGGCCGGGATGACCGGGGCCGAGCTGGACCGGGTGCGGGAGGTCGTGCTGCACCCGGACTTCCGGGCGACGTCCTGCCTGATGTATTCGGTGCACGGGCGGAAGGCCGCGCGATGAGCGGGGCGCCCACCTCGGAGCGCGCGGCGGCGCGGGTCGCCGCGGAGGTCCGCGACGCGTTGCGCGGCGAGCCGGACGTGACCTGCGAGATCGACTGGTCCGGGCCGGTCCGGGCAGTGCTGCCGGACGAGGACGCGGTGCAGGCGGCGTGCGGGATCATGCAGGTGCACGGCAGGGCCGCCGGGCGGCCCGCCGCGCTGGGCGTGGACTACGCCTCGGTGGTGGCGGGCGTGCTGGCGAGCCAGGGCGAGCTGGCGGCGGCGATCGCCCGGGCCCGCGGCGCGCGGGTGTCCCGGGTGCGCACCTCGGTGGCGGAGGCCGCGCTGCTCGCCGTGCAGCAGTACCTGGCGGTCGCCGCGACCGAATCCGACGACGCGGAGCCGCGTGCGGACCCCGGCGGTGGGCCGCGGCCGCCGTTCACCACGGCCGACGGGGTGCGCTGCGAGCTGGAGACGCTCGACGCGGAGCCGTGGCTGCGGTTCTGGCGGACGCTGGGCGCCGGGAACGCGGCGATCTCGCGAGGTTGGGGGCCGTTCCAGCAGCGCTTCGGGACGGCGTGCTGCCCGTTGCCGCCCGAGCTGCACGAGGTGGTGGGCCGCACCCGGTTCGCCGAGGTGCTGGCCGCGGCGGCCGAGTCCGGAGTGGCGGTGCTGCCGGTCCGGGAGGATCCGGTGCCGCCGTGGGAGGTTCCGGCCTGCACGACGACTCCCCTGGGCTCGGCCGGTGCCCCGCTCCGCCCGCGCGGCGCCCCGGCGGCCGGGCCGCTGGACGGCCTGGTCGTGGTCGAATCGACGCGGCGGGTGCAGGGCCCGGTCGCCGGGCACGTGCTGCGGATGCTCGGTGCCGAGGTGGTCCGCGTCGAACCGCCCGGCGGCGACCCGATGCGCGGCATCCCGCCGACCGCCGGTGGCACGTCGGTGCGGTACCGCTCGCTCAACGACGGCAAACGGGTCGTGGAGGTGGACATCAAGTCCGCCGCCGGGCGGCGGGCCGTGCACGAGCTGGTGGCGGACGCCGAGGTGTTCGTGCACAACTGGGCGCCCGGCAAAGCGGCGCAGCTCGGCCTGGACGCCGACGACCTGGCGCGGTCCGCTCCCGGCCTGGTCTACGCGTGGGCGTCCGGGTGGGGTGGCGCGGCCGGACCGAATCCCCCGCTGGGCACCGATTTCCTGGTGCAGGTGGGCGGCGGGCTGGCCGCGGCGCTGTCCCCGGCGGGCGCCCCGGTGCGTCCGTCGCTGATGACGTTGACCGACGTGCTCGGCGGACTGGTGTGCGCGCACGGCGTGCTGCGCGCGCTGCTGCGCCGGGTGCGCACCGGGGCGGGCGCGCGGGTGGACACCTCGTTGTTCTCCGCGGCCGGGCTCGTGCCGCGGGCGCCGCGCGCACGACCGGATCCGCTGCGCGGTCCGCTGCGGACCGCCGACGGTTCGCTCGTGCTGCCGCGGGGGATCGATCCGGCCACCGCGACCGCCGCGTTCGGCGGCGCGCCCGGCGAGCTGCCGACCCGGTTCCGGGAGCGGACCACCGGGGAGTGGGTGCACCGGGGCGCCGCGGCCGGGCTGGTCGTCACCCCGGTGTGCGCGGACCTGCGCGACCTGACCACCGACGACCGGTTCGGCGCCGCGCTGGGCCGCGCCGAGCACGTCTTCCCGCTACCCCCTTGGGAGTTCTCGTGACCGACACCGCCCCCGCCCGGCTCGCGATCGGCGACCGGGTGCCCGCCGCGCTGCGCGCGCGGTGGATCCGCGCCGGGCACTGCCCGGACCGCGACGTGCACACCCTGTTCCGCGCGCAGGTGCGCGCCCACCCGCGGCAGGAAGCCGTGCTCGACGCCGACGGAGTGCTCGACTACGCGGAGCTGGACCGCGAGGTGGACCGGATCGCGGCGGCGCTGGACCGGGCCGGCATCGGCCCCGGTGAGGTGGTCGGCATCCGGATGCCCAACGGCCGGCGGATGGTCGTCGCCGAACTCGCCGTCGCCGCGGTCGGCGCCGTCGTCCTCGCCTACCCCGCGGGCCGCGGCAGCCGGGACACCCGGAGCCTGCTGGGCCGGTCCCGGGCGGCCGCGGCGATCTTCGGGAGCGCGGCGGACGCCGACGACGCCCGCGAGCTGCCGGAGCTGCGCCACGTCTTCACCTTCGGCGCCGGGGAATCGGGCCCGCGCTCGCTGGACGACGCGCCGGCCGCGCGGTGGGCGGCACGGGAGCAGGACCCGGAAGCACCGGTGCGCATCCTCGTCACCTCCGGTTCCGAGGCGGAACCGAAGATGATCGCCTACTCGCACAACGCGATGGCCGGCGGCCGGGCGAACTACGTGCGGGGCCTCGCGGACGCGGCGCGGGAGCCGGGGCCGATGCGGGCGCTGCTGCTGATGTCGCTGGCCTCCTCCTACGGCTCCTGCGCGACCCACGTGGCGATCGCCGCGCTGGGGGCCACGATCGTGCTGGCCGACGGTTTCGACCCGGCGCGCACCTTCGAGCTGATCGCCCGGCACCGGCCGGGCCACGTGTTCGGGGTGCCGACGATGCTGCGCCGCCTCGCCGAGCACCCGGCGGCGCCGGACGAGGACCTCTCCTCCGTCCGCGTCGTCGTCTCCAGCGCGGCCCCGCTGTCCGAGGTGACCCGCGACGCCGCCGCGCGCCGGTTCGGCGCCCAGGTGATCAGCGTGTACGGCTCGTCGGACGGCATCAACTGCCACACCGCCCGCACCCCGGACCAGCCCGGCACCGGGCTGCCCGACCCGTCGGTCGCCGAGATCAGCGTCGTCGGCGCCGCCGGGGCCGAGGTTCCGCGCGGGGAGAGCGGCGAGATCCTGGCCCGCGGCCCGATGACGCCGCTGGGCTACGTGGCCGCCCCCGAGCTCGACGCTCGCTACCGCACCGCGGACGGCTGGGTGCGCAGCGGGGACCGCGGGATGCTCGACGAGCGGGGACGGCTGCACGTGCTGGGCCGGTTGCACCAGGTCGTCTCGCGCGGCGGCTACCACATCAGCCCCGCCGAGGTGGAGCGGCAGATCGCCGCGCACCCGGCGGTGGTCGACGTCGCCTGCGTCGGCGTTCCTGACGACGACCTGGGCGAACGGCTGTGCGCCTGCGTCAGCGGCACCGCCGAGCTCACCCTCGCCGGGCTCACCGCCTTCCTGGAGGAGGAGCGCGGCCTGGAACGCCGCAAGCTGCCGGAGTTCCTGGTGGTGCTGCCCGAACTGCCGCTCGCGCCGACCGGCAAGGTCTGCCGCCGCACCGTCACCGCGCTCGCCACCGAACGCACCGCACCGGGAGGAACCCGATGACCGCCACCGCCCGCCTCGACCTGCTCTCGCTCACCCCGAACGGTTTCGCGGACCTGCGGCGGCTGGCCGAGCGCTCCGGTGCCGACGCGCAGGACGCCGGTCTGGACCCGATCCTGCTGGAGCTGGTGCGGTTGCGCGCCTCGCAGCTCAACGGCTGCGGGTTCTGCACCGGCCTGCACGCGCGGCAGGCGCTGGAGCACGGCGAATCCCGGCAGCGCCTGGACGAGCTGCCCGACTGGGCCACGTCGTCCCGGTTCGCCGCGCACGAACGCGCCGCGCTGCTGCTCGCCGAGTCGGTGACGCTGCTGCCCGGGGGCCGGGTGCCCGACGAGCACTACCGCGAGGCGCAGGCCCACTTCGACGAGCCCCAGCTCGCCCACCTGCTGTGGACGATCAGCCTCATCAACACCTTCAACCGCCTCGCCATCAGCACGGCACTACCACGGGGCTGAGCGCGGGCGCCCCGAGCACCGCCCGCGCTCATCAGCCGGTGGTCGCGGCGGAGCCCGACAACGCCGCCCGCGTCCCGGAGGATCGTCCTGCCTTCGTCGGCTCGGTGGTCCCGCGCACCGGAATCATCCGGCAGCGGGCCGCCGATGACGACGAATCGCCCGGCACCGCCGCGGACTCCGCCCGGAGGGCCCAGCCCGAGCCGCGACGATCCCGCACCACCGCGTGCTCCCGCGCCGCGACGGGAGCACCGGGCCCGCTCAGCAGTGGTCGAAGACGTGGGCGGGGTCGGTGGGCGGCACGAGGTCGTGGTCGCGCAGGGTGGTGGTGGCGGGGGTGGCCGGGTCGGCGCAGACGTCGGGGAAGGTGCCGCGGAGGTCGTCGGCGTACTCGACGTCGAGCACCGCGCCGCCGTAGTGCTCGGCGTAGTCCGCGCACTCCTCCCAGCGGTGGCAGCTCTCGGTGATGGCGAAGTCGTAGCCGACCTCGTCCTTGCCGCGGGCGCTGAGCTCGGCCGCGTTCTTCTGCGCCACGGCGAGGCCCGCGCGGTGGGCGGCGTCGACCAGCAGCCCGGCGAACGCGAGGTTGTCGTCGGCGTCGAGCGCGCCGTCGGAGCGGGTGTAGGAGTCGAGGTTGTCCAGTTCCACCGAGTCGAAGCCGCGGGTGGCGCAGTCGGCCACGGTGCCGCCGATGATCTCGGCGAGCCGGATGCGGTGCTGCTCGGTGGAGGTGTCCAGCAGGAGCTCGTCCGGCCAGCCCGGGTCGACCACCGGTTCCCCGTCCGGCCCGGAGAGCACCAGGTCGCGCCGCTGCTCCAGCCACAGCTCGCGGTCGGCGGGCTGGGTCTGGAAACCGTTGACGTAGCAGATGTTGTGCAGCCCGGGCGCCGGTTCCGCGGTGCTGTCCCTGGTCACGACGGTGACTCCGGCGGGCGGCGGGTAGGCGCCGCCGAGCTGGTAGTCGTGCACGCCGCCGACCGGGGGTGCGGTGCGGGCGGGGCCGGTGGGGGTTTCAGCGGCGACCTCGCGCACCGCCGCCCGCTCCGGTCCGGTCCCGCAGGCCGTGAGCGCGAGCACCGCCGCGCCGAGCACCGCACACCGCTTGGCCACCGGAACGCAGCTCATCCGACCCACTCCTCCACCGCAGGCGCGGTGCTGGTCACCGCGACGCCGGAGATCAGCATAGATCGGGCGGGCGGGCCGTCCGGCTCGGTCGAACCGCAGCCGGTGAACGCCGCACCGGCGCCCCGCCGCCCGGACGAGCGGGCCGTGCCGCCGTCGCCCGTTCGGCCCAACCGGGAGGTCCGCGCGGCCGATGTCGCAGATTTCGCCCTGCCGGTCAAGGAATCGGTCCTGACTCCACTCGAAGGGTGGGCGCGGGTCGGGGTCGCGTCATGGGGAGCGGCGCCCCCGGTCCCACTGCTCGCCCCATCGACGACGCAGGGAGTGTGCGATGCACGAGGAATTGGTCGACCGGGTTCGCTGGCTGGTGGACGAGCAGGCGCCGCGGGACCCGGAGGTGGCGGCGGTCGAGCTGGACCTGCTGATCGCCAGGTTCGGCCGGACCGAGATCGCGGCGGCGCTGGCGATCGTGGCCCCGCTGGAGATCGCGGGGCTGGTCCGGCACGGTCTCTGACCCCGCTCACCTCGCCCGCGCGCGGCGCGGGCGCGCGACCGCTCGCCCCCGGGATCGGTCGGGTCCCGGGGGCGCGGTGCGGTCCAGGTGCCGGTAGACGAAGGCGGCGGCCAGCAGCGCGACCGCCAGCACCAGCCACGGCGCGGTGCCGGACACCGCGAACAGCACGGTGTTCAGCCCGGGACCGACCGCACCCGCCACTCCCCACACCAGCTGGTAGCAGGCGCCGTAGCGACCGGCGGCGGACCCACCGGCGAAGTCGAGGACGATGACCATCGCCACGGCGCCGAACAGCGCCTCGCCGAGGCTGAACACCAGGACCAGCACCACCATCAGCAGCGCCGCGGTCGGCACGTCGCGGCCGACGAGCAGCAGGAACCCGGCGAGTCCGGCGGCGATGAGCACCGCGGACCGCGCCATCAGCCGCATCGGCGCCCGGCCGCTCCCCCACCGCAGCGCGACGGGCTGGAACGCCGGGATCGCCAGGCAGGACAGCACGTAGGCCACCGGCGGCAACCACAGCGGCATGCCCAGCCAGCGCAGGTAGATCGGCAGGATCGATTCGAACGCGACGCTGGCGAGGGTGAGCGCGAGGGTGGCGCCGGTGAACGCCAGGAACCGCCGGTTCGCGAACACCCCGCGGTAGCCGCCGGTCTCCACCGCCGTCGTGCCCCGGTGCCGGGGGAACCGCGTGCCGAGGCGCCAGAACAGCACGCCCGCGAACGCGAACCCGGCGGCGTTGAGCAGCGGGATCGCCGTCCAGAACGCCGGGCCGAACCAGCGCTCCAGCGCGGCGCCGACGGCGACGGCGAGGGCGCCCAGGCCGAGCCCCATCGTGCGCAAGCTGTTGAGCAGCGCGAAGAACCGCCGCCGCGCCTGCTCGTCGGAGGTGATGCCCGCGACGAGCCCGCCGTGCGCGGCCCAGTAGAGCCGGTCGCCGAGGCTGACCCCGAACGCGATCGCCACCACCTGCGCCGGGCCGTCGGCCCACAGGTAGGCGGGGAACACCAGCGCGCGGATCGCGCAGCTCAGCACCGCCGCCGGGTAGGGCCCGACGCGGTCGGCGAAGCTGCCGGCGGCGAGCCCGCCGAGGACGAGCGCGGCCACCGATCCGGTGCTGAGCGCGGCTCCGGCCGCCGACAGCGGGATGCCGCGCCCTTCGGTGAAGTACAGCAGCGAGAACGTCACCCACACCCCGGCGCCGATGGTGTCGACGACCATCGCGGTGAGGAACGCGCGGGATCCCGCCCGGCGCGGTGGTTCCGCGGTGCCGGGCCGGTTCGCCTGCTGCATCGGTCTCCTCCGGTCACCGGTGTTCCGCCGCGCACCGGTGGCGCCTCGCGGATCCGGTGCGGCGGTCCGTCCCCGGGCCTCGGCGGGAGGTCACGACGCGGTGCGGTGGGGCCCGGGTGATGGTGGGCCGCGACGGCGCCGTCGGGCCTGTTCCAGGGCGCGGTCGGGCGTCCGCCGATTCCGGGTCGGTCGGCGTTCCCGGTCGGGATCGAGGAATGCCGCTGCTGATCGCCGCCGCGCGCCGCTTCACGTTAACCGCGGCGGAAGTCCTGATCCAGGAATGTCACACCCTCGGATCAACGATCGCGGAGAATTGAGATGGGGGCGGGAGAACGGATATCGTCGCACCCGCGCGGGAAATCATCGTCGCAGCTCAGATCGTCTGCATCGCGCATCGCGACAACGTTTCCAGGACGCTGGATATTCGCGCCGATGCATCGCGAACCGCATTCCGGACGCATTCTTCCCGCCCGCCGGAAAAGGCCGCACAACGCGGAACGCGCCACTCGTTCCCGGTGCACCGGGCGACGGTTCCGCCGCCACCTCCCGCACCCCGGCGTCCGCGACCGCGCGCGCCCGGAGATCGATCAAGTTCCACAGTGGACCCGCGGGGCGGGTTCCGGGCCGCACTGCGGTCCACCTGCGGCAGGACCCGCCCCGCTGGGACAACTTGACTCGTCAAGCAGGCGTTTTCCCCGACGCGGTCATCAGCCGCCGCGTCCGCGACCGGCCACAGTGGCGCGGAGGCGGCGCGGACCGGCGACGACGAACCCGGTACCGCTGCGAATGAGACGATCTCCGTCCCTTACCCTCTCGCTCGTGAGGGAAGAACGAACTCTGCTGCACGAACTGGTCGACAAGCTGCCGGACGACCGGCTGGGTCAGGCCGTCTCCCTGCTGGAGAAGCTGGTCAGCGTCTCGCTGCGGCGCAACTTCAAGACCGACGACAAGCCGGAACCGCAGGACCAGCGCTGGAACTAGGTCAGGACGGGACCAGCGCGGTCGCGGCGCGCGGGACGCACTCGCACACCAGCGGCAGCGGCGCGAACCGCTCGCCGTCGGCGTACCCGACGACGTCCGGGGCGGACAGCCGCACCCGCCGCGCCCGGTAGGTCGTGACCTCCGGCCGCGCGACGTGCGTGCCCGGGTAGATCCTCGGCAGCAGCCGCACCAGCCGGGCTAGCGGAACCGCACCGAGGACGGTGACGTCGAACAGCCCGTCGTCGGGTACCGCGCCCGGGCAGACCCGCATGCCGCCGCCGTAGCTGGCGCCGTTGCCGACCGCCACCAGGACACCGCTGGTGGACACCCGTTCCCCGTCGAGCTCCAGCTCGTAGTGCAGCGGCCGCAGCGCCGCCAGCTCGGCCACCAGCGCGAGGTTGTAGCGCAGCTTCCCGCGCGGCGAGCGCAACCGGTTGGTGCGCTCGGTGACCTTCGCGTCGAAACCACCGGCGAACACGGTGCCGAACCAGCGGTCCCCGGCGCGCCCGAGGTCGATCGGGCGCGCCACCCCGTCCAGCAGCACGCGCGCCGCCGCGATCGGGTCGTGCCGCGGGACCCCGAGCATCCGGGCGTGGTCGTTGCCGGTCCCGGACGGGATCACCGCGAACGGCGTGCCGGTGCCCGCCACCGCCTGCAGCGCCAGGTTGACGATGCCGTCACCGCCGCAGGCCACCAGCGCCCCGGTTCCCGCGGCGACGGCCCGGTGGGCCAGCGCCTGCGCCTCGGTCGCGTCCCGGCCGACCAGGACCCGCACCGAGACCCCCGCGGCGCGCAGGAAGCGCAGCGCGCGCACCGCGGTCGCGGCGCCGCCGCCCTGCCCCGAGCGCGGGTTGACCAGCAGCGCGACCTCGTCGATCACGGGATCAGCTTGCCGGGGTTGAGCACGCCGACCGGGTCGACGGCGGACTTCACGGCCCGCAGCACCTGCGCGCCGAGCTCCCCGATCTCGTCCACCAGCCACGGCCGGTGGTCCAGGCCGACCGCGTGGTGGTGGGTGATGGTGGCCCCGACCCGGCTGATCGCCGTGCCCGCCGCCTCCTTCGCCCGCCGCCACTGCCGCACCGGGTCCTCGGCGCGGGCGCAGACGACGGTGAAGTACAGCGATGCGCCCGCCGGGTAGACGTGCGAGAGGTGGCAGAGCACCAGCGGCGGCGTGCCCTGCTCGGCCAGCGCCTCGGTCACGGCGTCCTGCACGGCGGCGCGGGTCTCGGCCAGCCGGGACCAGGTGGTCGCCGTTTCGAGGGTTTCGGCCAGCGCGTTCACGTCCAGCAGCGCGTCCCGCAGGTAGGGGCCGTGGTAGCGGCCGTGCGCCCAGCTCTCGGCGGGTTCGGCACCGAGCGGTTCGCCACCGGCCTCGGCCAGCAGCGCCCGCGCCCGCGCGGACACCGCCACCCGCGCGCCCTCGTACCGGGTGATCAGCAGGCAGCCGCCGGGGCCGCCGCCCTCTCCGACGTCGTGCGCCGCGGACAGGTTGATCCAGGTCTCGGTCTCGTCGGACAGCCGCGCGACGGTGGGCAGCGCCTCCTCCTGCGCCAGCCGTCGCAGCGCCGCCGAGCCCGCGTCGAAGTCGGGGAACGACCAGCCCTCGGACTCGACCTCGGCGGGCAGCGGGTGCACCCGGGCGGTCACCTCGGTGATGATCCCGAACGCGCCCTCCGAGCCGAGGAACAGCTGCCGCAGGTCCGGTCCGGCCGCCGAAGCCGGCGCCCGGCCCAGGTCGAGCTCGCCGCTCGGGGTCGCGACCCGCATCCGCAGCACCGCGGCGTCGAACCGGCCGTAGCCCGCCGAGGCCTGCCCGGAGGAGCGGGTGGCGGCGAAGCCGCCGATGCTGGCGTGCTCGAAGCTCTGCGGGAAGTGCCCGAGGGTGAACCCGTGCTCGGCCAGCAGCGCTTCCGCTTCGGGCCCGCGGAGCCCGGCCTGCAGGGTCGCGGTGCGCGAGTCGGCGTCGACGGCCACCAGCCGGTCCAGCCGCCGCAGGTCGAGCGAGATCAGCGAGGTGAAGCCGCCGCGCTCGGGTTCCACTCCCCCGACGACGCTGGTGCCACCGCCGAACGGGACCACCGCCATGCGGTGCTCGGCGCAGCGGCCGAGGACCGCGCACACCTGGTCGTGGTCCGCGGGCAGCACCACCGCGTCCGGTGCGGCCCCGGCGTCGCCGGCGCGGCGGCGCAGCAGGTCGGGCGTGCTCTTGCCGCCGGAGTGCAGCAGCCGGGTCTCGTCGTCGGTGCGGATCGCGTCGTCGCCGACGATCCCGGCGAGGGCTGCCCGGGCCTCCGCGGGCAGCCGGGTCTCGCCGAGGCGCACTTCGGAACGGTCCACCGAGGGCGTGTCGCGGTGCTCGACGCCGAGGAACGCCTCCAGCAGGCCGCGCACCTGGCCGGACACCGGGGTCGCCGCGTCGGCGGTGCCCCAGGCGTTCCAAGCCAGGTCCGGGGTGCGGTGCTCAAGCTCAGTCATGCGTTACAGTTTTACACATGACGTCAAGTCGTAACGACGAGGCGATCCTGGACGCCGCCGCGCAATGCGTGCTCGCCGTCGGGATGCGCCGCACCACCCTCGCCGAGATCGCCCGCCGCGCGGGCGTGAGCAGGCCGACGGTGTACCGCCGCTGGCCGGACGTGCGGACGCTCTCGGCCGACCTGCTCACCCGCGAACTCGTCGCGCTGCTGCCCGCCGACGCCGGGGACGGATCGCGGGCCGACGGCGTCGAGCGGATCGTGCGCACCGCCTCCGCCGTGCGCGACCACCCGCTGTTCGTGAAGGTCCTGGAGACCGATCCCGAACTGCTGATCACCTACGTGTTCGACCGGCTCGGCACCAGCCAGCACCGCATCCTCGACGTCCTCACCCACGCCATCCGGCACGGGCAGCGGGACGGCTCGATCCGCGCGGGCGATCCGGACGAGCTCGCCGCGATGGTGCTGCTGCAGGTGCAGTCCGCGGTGGTCTCCGCCCGCATCGTCTCCGACGTGCTGCCACCGGACCGGCTCGACGAGCAGCTGCGCGCCGCGCTCGACGCCTACCTGCGCCCCGAGGAGTGACAACGATGACCGCGCTGAACGCCGCCCGCCGCACCCGCGAACTGTCCGAGCTCGCCGAGAACCCCTCGGTGGACCTGCTCGTCGTCGGAGGCGGGGTGACCGGCGCCGGAGTCGCGCTGGACGCCGCCTCCCGCGGGCTGCGCGTGGTGCTGGCCGAGAAGCACGACCTCGCGTTCGGCACCAGCCGCTGGAGCTCGAAGCTGGTGCACGGCGGATTGCGCTACCTCGCAACCGGCAACGTCGGCATCGCCTACGAGAGCGCGGTGGAACGCCGGGTGCTGATGGAACGCACGGCACCGCACCTGGTGCGCCCGCTGCCGCAGCTGCTGCCGCTGGTCGCCGGGATCGGCGCCGGGCGGGCCGCGCTGGTCGGGGCCGGATTCGTGGCCGGGGACCTGCTGCGGCGCGGCTCCGGCACCGCCGGGTCGACGCTGCCCGCGCCGCGCCGGGTCTCCCGCGTGGAGACGAAGCGGATGGTGCCCACCCTCCGCCACGACCGGTTGCGCGGCGGTCTGCTGTCCTGGGACGGGCAGCTGGTGGACGACGCGCGGCTGGTCGTCGGGCTCGCGCGCACGGCCGCCGCGCACGGCGCGACGGTGCTCACCCGCTGCGCGGCCGAGCAGGTCACCGGCGAGGGCGCGGTGCTGCGGGACCGGCTCGGTGGCGGGGAGATCGCGGTGCGCGCCCGCTCCGTGATCAACGCGGCCGGGGTGTGGGCCGGCGAGGTGGCGCCCGGCCTGCGGCTGCGGCCCAGCCGCGGAACGCACCTGGTGGTCTCCGACGAGCTGTTCGGCGGTCTGGGCGCCGGGGTGACGGTGCCGGTCCCGGGAACCTCGAACCGCTTCGCACTCGCGCTGCCCGCGGGGAACGGCCGGGTCTACATCGGACTCACCGACGAGGAGCAGCACGGCCCGATCCCCGACGTGCCCACCGCGAGCGAGCAGGAGGTCGAGTTCCTGCTGGACACGGTGAACTCGGTGCTGGCGCGGCCGATCCGGCGGGACGAGGTGCTGGGCACCTACTCGGGGCTGCGCCCGCTGCTGGACGGCGGGGAGGGCTCCAGCGCGGACCTCTCCCGCGAGCACGCGGTGCGCACCGGCCCGGACGGGGTGACCAGCGTGGTCGGCGGGAAGCTGACCACCTACCGGAAGATGGCGCAGGACGCGGTGGACGCCGCCGCGATCGCGCGGAACCCCTGCCGCACCCGGAACCTGCCGCTGATCGGCGCCGCCACCGCGGCACGGCTGTCCGCAGTGGACGCTCCCCGGGACCTGGTCGCCCGCTACGGCACCGAGGCGCCCGCCGTGGTCGCGGCGGCCGACGGCGATCCGCGACTGCTGGAACCGATCGCGGGCCTGGGCCTCCGGCCCGCCGAACTCCGCTTCGCCGTGCGCAACGAGGGAGCCCTCGACGTCGCCGACCTGCTGGACCGGCGCACCCGGGTCGGCCTGGTCCCGGCGGACCGGGAGCGGGCCGTCCCGGCCGCCGAAGCGGCGCTCCGGGCCGGCTGACCACCGCGCCGCCCGGCCCGAGACGGGTTCCTCGCCGCCGCACACGGCGAGGAACCCGACCCCTCATCCCGATCCGGGAACGCGCTCCCGCGGATCGGTCTCGGCCCACCGCCGCGCGGCGGCGCAGTCCAGCTCCCCGTCGGCGACGAGGACTCGCAGCCCGCGCACCAGCACGGCACCGGGGGTGAGGACCACGGGCTCCCGGGGCGCCAGCTGCGCCCCGACGCCCGGGTAGTCGCGGGTGCGCACGAACCACGGGTCGGGTTCGGCGGCGGCGAACACCAGGGTGTGGTCCCGCCCCGCCCAGGCGAGCCAGGGCGCGGTGCTGCCGTGCACCTCCGCTTCGCCCGCGGCGTCGGCGGTGAACGCCTCGCCATCGCCCGGCAGCCGCCAGAAGAACCCGCCGTACCCGGCGCCGGAGCGGCCGTTCGTGGCGGGGCTGCCGATGCGCACGTCCCGCCCGGTGGGGTTGGTGAGCTCGGTGCGCACCGCCAGCTCCCACCCGTCCGCCGCGGGAAGGCTCCACAACCGGCGCCGCTCGTCGAGCAACGGGCTCCCGTCCGGCGCGCACCAGCGCAGCCGTTGCCGGAGCTCGTTCGGGCGGACCGCGTCGAAGCCGAGGTGCTCGATCCGCCCGTGGTCGGCGCGGTGGACGTAGCCGCGGCCGCGCAGGTAGGTGGCACCGCCCCACAGGTTCCAGCCGTCCACGTCCTGCGCCGCGAGGGAGAACCCGAGGTGCCACGGGTGGTCGGCGGGCCGCACCGCGGTCACCTCGGTGCCGCGCAGGGTGCGGACGGGGTGCAGGTGCGGGCGCGGGCCGAGGTGCGCGGGCAGTTCGGCACCGCCGTGGTACTCGGCGACGACGGCGCCGCCCAGCCGCAGGTCCGCGATCACCGGGCCACCTCCGTGAAGTCCACTTCGGACAGCAGCCGGAGCTCGTGCGCCGCGCGGAGGACCGCCGCGTCCGCGCCGGGCACCACGCACCGCGGGTGCGGCCCGCTGCGGTCGATCCGGTGCGGGATCGGGCGCGGTTCGGGGGCGAGCCGCACCGCTTCGAGCACCCGCATGAACGGCCGGGCGGCCGCGGGCGGGACCAGCAGCGGGACCGCCGGGTCGCGGACGTGCGCCACGAGGTTGGCCAGCAGTCCGGTCGTGCCGTGCTCGGATTCCCGCACGCCGCCGCCGGATTCGAGCCGCAGCCTGCCGGTCCGGTATTCGAGGACGAGGCGGCCGCCGCTGCCGTGCACCACCACGTGCGGCTCCACCTCCCCCTCGGCGCAGAGCGTGCCCGCGACGACGATGGTGGTGCCGCGCGCGGTGATCATCCGCAGCCCGGAGGTGTCATCGGCTTCGATGGGGTTCGCCCGGTGCAACCGGACCTCCAATTCGCGTGGCGGCTCGTCCCCGCCGCCGTCGAGGGCGAGCGCGGTGGCGGTGGCGTGCGCGAACGGGTTGGTGAGCGCGCCGTCGACGACCGGTATGCCGTCCAGGGTCCGGCGACCGGCCCAGCGGGCGCGGGCGTAGTAGGCGGCGTCGCGCCGCCACGCCCCGGCCGCACCGATCCCGAGGACGTCGCCGACGGCGCCCTCGGCGAGCAGCCGGCGGGCGTGCGCGAGGGCGTGCGAGCCGAGGCTCTGGAACCCGATCTGGCAAGCCCGCCCGGTCCCCGCCAGGTCGGCCACGAGCCGGTCGAACTCGGCGAGCGTCGGCGCGGGCGGTTTCTCCAGCAGCACGTGCGACCCGGATTCGGCGGCCAGCACGGCGAGCGCGGCGTGGGTGTGGATGGGGGTGCACACGATCGTCACGTCCGGCCGGACCCGCGCCAACAGCGGGCCGAGCTCGGCGCCCACCGGCACGTCACCGATCAGCTCCCGGTCCGCCGCGGTCGGCGGCACCGGGTCGCAGACCCCGGCCAGCCGCACGCCGGTGCCGTGCAGCCGCCGCAGTTCCCGCAGGTGCCAGCGGCCGTGCCCGTGCAGGCCGGCCAGCAGGACCGTCGTCGTCCGGGTCATCGATCCTCACCACGAGTGGGCGTCACCGGTGCGCATCGTAGCGAGCTCGGCACGCCGCTGGAAAGCGCATTCCGAAATCGTTGCCGATGTGGATCGCCCGCGACGAGCAGCGGGAAAAACCGGGTGTTGACACCGAATCCCGCTGCCGGTTCCATCTGGAAAGCGCTTACCCAGACTGCGTCCGCCTCGATCCCTCGACCGGTTCGGCCGCATGGCGGCCTGCGCCCCGCTGAACGGAACAACGACGTCACCGCAGCACGCCGAGGAGGCACCCGTGAGCAGCGACACCGGAGGCAGATCCGCCGAATCCCGCGGCACGCCGCGGAAGGCGGCGGCCAGCGGCTGGATCGGCAGCGCGCTGGAGTACTACGACTGGTTCGTCTACGCGCAGGCCGCCGCGCTCGTCTTCCCCACCATCTTCTTCCCCGAAGGCGACCCCACCGTCGCGCTGGTGTCCTCGCTGGGCACCTACGCGGTCGGCTACGTCGCCCGCCCCATCGGCGCCGTGGTGCTCGGGCACTGGGGCGACCGACGGGGGCGCAAGAACGTGCTCGTGCTGGCGATGCTACTGATGGGCCTGTCCACGTTCGCCGTCGCGCTGCTGCCCACCTACCACCAGGTGGGGATGCTCGCGCCGGTGCTGCTGGTGCTGCTGCGGTTCGTGCAGGGATTCGCGGTGGCCGGGGAACTCAGCGGCGCCAGCGCCATGATCGTGGAGCAGGCGCCGTTCGGCAGGCGCGGCTACTACGCGAGCTTCAGCCTGCACGGCACCCAGGCCGGCCAGGTCATCGCCGCCGCCATGTTCCTGCCGCTGTCGGCGTTCCTCAGCGACGAGGCCTTCGACGCGTGGGGCTGGCGGGTACCGTTCCTGCTCAGCGCCGTCGTCGTGTTCGCCGGATACCTGATCCGGCGCCGCGTCGCCGAGAGCGCCCTGTTCGAGGAGGAGCGGCAGCAGCGCCGCCCGCAGCGGGCGCCGATCGTGCAGGTGCTGCGCGAGAGCGGCGCGGACGTGCTGCGCGCGACCTGCATGACGCTGGTGAACGTGATCGGCGTGGTCGTGTCGGTGTTCGGCGCCGCCTACGCCACCCAGCCCGGGTACGGCATCGAGATGGACAAGAGCGTCTACCTGTGGATCCCGGTGGTGGCGAACCTGGTGGCGCTGCTGTTCATCCCGTGGTTCGCGAACCTGTCCGACCGGTTCGGCCGCCGGCCGCTGATGATCATCGGTTCGCTCGGGTCGGGGTCGTTGTCCTACGCCTACCTGTGGTCGGTGGGCCAGGGGAACGTGCTGCTGACGGTGGTGCTGGCGATCCTGGCGTGGGGAGTGTTCTACCAGGTGTGGAACGCGACGTTCGCGAGCTACTTCCAGGAGCTGTTCCCGGCCCGCACCCGGGTCACCGGGTTCGCCATCGCGCAGAACCTCGGGCTGGCGATCACCGCGTTCCTGCCGAGCACCTTCGCGCTGCTCGCCCCTCCCGGGTCGGCGAACGTCCCGCTCGTGGTGGGGTCGCTGTGCTTCGGCATCACCGTCCTCGGCGCGGTGGCGGCCTGGTCGGCGCGGGAGACGCACCGCTTCCCGCTGGCCGACCTGGGGGCGAAGGACGCCCGGCCGCTGCCGAAGGAGGAGTTCGACCGGCTCCGCGCCCACTCCCGCTGACCGGGCGGACGGACCGCCGCACCGGCCGGGTGGGCCGTCCACCGGCGGTGGTCAGGGCGCGAGGCACTCCTCGGCGACCAGGGCGGCGCGCAGCGCGAGGTGGTCGCACCACGGCGCCGCGGTCAGCTGGAGCCCGACCGGCATGCCCGATCCCGGGTGCACGCCGCACGGCACGCTGACCGCGGGCCCGCCGTACATCGACCACGCGTAGGTGAACCGCGCGATGGACCGGGTGGAGTCGGCGAGGTCGACGGCGTCCCGCCGCGGCACGTCCACCGGGATCGTCGGCGTGACCAGCACGTCGACGTCCGCGAACAGCGCGTGCACGCCGCGCTGGAAGTCGCGGCGCCACTCCCGGCTCCGCTCGCGGCGCTCCGGCGGCACGTCGTGGCCGAGGCGGATCCGGCGCAGCACGTCGGGATCGATCGTCCCCGGCCGGTCCCGCACCCGGTCGGCGTGCACGGCGGCGGCCTCCGGGTACAGCACGTCGAGCATCCGCTGCTGGGCGAGTTCCGCGCCCGGCACCCGCACCTCCCGCACCGGCCCGCAGGCGCGGCCGAGCGAGCGGATCGCGGTCCGGACGACCGCGGCGACGCCCGGATCCACGTCGTCGAAGAAGAAGTTCACCGGCACCCCCACCCGCAGCCCGGCCGCGCCGTCGGCCAGCGCGGACCGCACCGGGACCCGCTCGGCGCGCACCGAGCTCGGGTCGGCCGGGTCCCAGGCGTCGAGGACCGCGAGCACCGCCGCGGCGGTGCGCACGTCGCGGGCGATCGGGGTGACGGTGTCGAAGGAGGTGCTCACCGGGAACACGCCCGCGCCCGAGACCCGCCCCAGGGTGGGCCGCACCCCGACGATCCCGTTGACGGCGGCCGGGACCCGGCCGGAGCCGCCGGTGTCGGTGCCCAGCGAGGCCGCGCACATCCCGGCCGCCACCGACACCGCGGAACCGCTGCTGGAGCCGCCGGAGATCCGCGACTCGTCGAGCGCGTTGCGGCAGTCGCCGAAGGTCGCGTTGCGCCCGACCACGCCCAGCGCGAACTCGGCGAGGTTGGCCTTGCCGAGCACGACCGCGCCCGCGGCGCGCAGCAGCCGGGTCACCGTCGCGTCGGCCGCGGCCGGGCCGGTGGCGTGGTGCCGGGTGCCCGCGGTGGTCGGCACGCCGGCCACGTCGATGTTGTCCTTGATCGTGGTGGTGAGCCCGTGCAGCGGGCCGGGTTCGCCGCCGGCGGCGTCCAGCTCGTCGGCTTCGCGCAGCGCCGCCTCGTCCCTGGTGCTGATCAGCGCGCGCAGCCGCGGGTTCTCCGCCGCCGCCCGGTCCAGCCCCGCCCGCACCCGATCTCGAACCGCTCCCACGGCACCTCTCCTCACGTCGCAGTCGGCAGGTGGGCGCCGATCGTGTCGGCCTCGGCCATCGGCACCATCGCGTGGTGCGGGCCGACCCCGCGAGCCCGGAGTGCGAGCTGCTTCACCCCGGCCGGGCCGAAGTATGCTGGCTCACCGACCGCGGAAGCAATACATCTGACATTTGCTAGTGCCGTCGTCTGCCGTACCTGATCGGACCGATCGCCCGGATCGACGCGGCCGACCATCGCAACGGGCACAAGCCGAAGCGGCGCCGAACGATAACCCGTACGGCGCCTGAACCAGCGATGCGAAACGTCTGACTTTTGCGGGAAGGCGCCTCGGGTCAGCGCCCGCGCAACACCGCCGCGACCTGCCGCACCGCGTCCGCGGAAGTGGAGGCGTGCGGGGAGAGGCGGACGTGCTCCGCCCGGCCGGTGGCGGCGATGCCCGCGGCGGCCAGGTCCGCGGCGACCTCGCGGGCCGGGCGGCCGGGCACGTCGAAGGTGAGGATCCCGCTGCGCGGCGGCGCCGCCGAGGTGATCGGCGCGCCCGCGGAGGACAGCGCCTCCGCGAGCTCGCCGACGCGCTCGGCGATGCGGGCCTCGATCCGCGCGACCCCGGCCCGCTCCACCAGGTCGAGGGCGGCGGCCAGCGCTCCGGCCGACACCGGGCTCAGGTTCGTGAGAGACCAGGACTCGGCGCCCGGCACCGGTTCCCGCACCTCCCCGTCGAACCGCCCCGGATCCCGCGCGCCGGTCCAGCCGGACAGCAGCGGGCGGTGCCGGTCCAGCGCGCGCGGCGAGAGCGCGGCGAACCCGGTCCCCCACCCGGCGCGCAGCCACTTCTGCCCGCCCGCGACGAGCACGTCCGCCGTCGCCCAGTCCGCCTCGACCACGCCGAACGCCTGGATGCCGTCGACCACCAGCAGCCGGTCCCCGATCACCTCGCGGATCCCGGCGAGGTCGGCCCGGTGGCCGGTGCGGAAATCCACCGCGCTCACCGCGACGGTGGTGACCTCGGCGTCGAGCCCGGCGCGCACCACCTCCGGAGTGACCAGCCCGTCCGGTGGGCGCAGCCGGCGCACCTCGACGCGCCCGGCCTCCGCGGCCCGGGACCACGGGTAGGTGTTCGCCGGGAACTCGCCGTCGGAGACCAGCACCACTCCCCCGGTGGCGAAGGCCGCCTGGAACAGCGCGGTGCTCGTGTTGGGCTGCAGGACCACCTGCTCGGCGGAGATCCCGCACAGCCGACCGGCGCGGGAGCGGGCATCGGCGTCCGCCCGCATCAGGTCGTCCACTGTGGAATGATCAGCGGTGGCGGCCCGCTCCAGCAGCCGCGCCGAGGCCTCGCGCACCGCGCGCGAGGGCGGGCCGAACCGGGCGAAGTCCAGGTATCCGGCGCTCTCGGTGAACTGGTCGAGGTAGTCCTGCGGCAGCGGCATGGCGGCGAAACTACCGCCCCGAACCGGCCTCCGGTCCACCTGGGACGCGCGCCCGGCGCAGCGCGGTCCCCCACCGGACGTACCGGGCGCTATCCTCGGAATACGCATTCCCGGGAAGGAGCGATGCCTGGTGGCCGCACGAGCAGCGACCTTGACCGACGTCGCCAAGGAAGCGGGGGTCTCCCTCGCCACGGCCTCCCGCGCCCTCAACGGCAGCGAGCGGGTCGTGCGGGCCGAGCTGCACGACCGGACGCTGGCCGCCGCCGCGCGGCTCGGCTACACCCCGAACGCGCAGGCGCAGTCGATGGCCAAGGGCTCCACGGACCTGGTGGGGCTGCTGGTCAACGACATCGCCGACCCCTACTTCTCCACCATCGCCGCCGGGCTGGCCACCGCCGCCGAGGAGCACGGGCTGCTGGTGATGCTGTGCAGCACCGGCGGCAGGCCCGAGCGGGAGCTGGAGCTGCTGGCCGCGCTGCGCCGCCAGCGCGGCCGGGCGATCGTGCTGGCGGGCAGCCGGATCAACGACCGGGCCCACCTGCGGGAACTCGCCGCGCACGTGGAGCCGTTCACCGCGGCCGGAGGCCGGGTCGCCGCGATCAGCGAACCGCGGCTGCCGGTGGACACCGTGGTGGTGGACAACCGGCGCGGCGCCCAGGACCTGGCGGCGCGGCTCGCCGAACTCGGCTACCGGCGGCCCGCGGTGCTCACCGGGCCGGAGCGGCTGCTGGTCTCGCGGGACCGGCGGGACGGTTTCCTCACCTGGTGGCGGAGATCGGCGAGCGGGGAGCCGGTGTGCGCGGCCGAGGAGTTCAGCCGCGACGGGGGTTCCCGGGCGATGCACCGGGTGCTGGACGAGCACCCGGACGTCGACGTCGTGTTCGCGATCAACGACCTGATGGCGCTGGGCGCGATGGCGGCCTGCCGGGAGCGCGGCGTGCGGGTGCCGCAGGACGTCGCGGTGGCCGGGTTCGACGACATCTCGACGTTGCGCGACGTCACCCCCGGGTTGACCACGGTCCGGCTGCCGCTGGCGGAGATGGGCCGGATGGCGCTGGACCTGGTGCTGGACGAGGACGCGGAGAAGGCCCGCCGCCGCAAGGTGCGCGGCGAGGTCGTGCTCCGCGAGAGCACTCCCGGGCGCTGACCGGCCGCCGAGGCGCACCCGCCTCCCCGGTGGAGGGCAGCCACTTGAGCGCCCACGCCGGGTGAGCGCCCGTTGGCCCGGCCTGGCGAGCGGCCCGCGCACCCACGACGAGCGGACGCCGTTCGTGGTCCGCGCACCCGCGCCAGGCGCGCGACGGATCCGCCCGGCGCCATCTGACAGACCGGCCGCTCGCCCGTGGTCCGTGCGGCGACCGGGCGGACCCTCGGGCCGGGCGCGTCGGACGGGTGTCCCGTTCGTCCGGTCCCGCGAACCAGGCGGTGGCCCACCTGCGGCATCGGCGACACCGGCGACCGCGCGGACCATCGGGCCGGGAGCGCCGTGGCCCGCCCGCCCGGGGCAGTCGGCGGGCAGCCACGGGAAGCGCTTTCCAATGTGTCTTGTTCCGGACCCCCTGTTGCGCTTACCGTTCCGGTAAGCGCTTTCCAGAGGGGCGGTACCGCATGACCGAGCGAAGGCTGGGCGTCGTGATGAACGGCGTCACCGGCAGGATGGGATACCGGCAGCACCTGGTCCGGTCGATCCTCGACCTCCGAGAGCAAGGCGGGGTGCCGCTCTCCGACGGCACCCGGGTGCGGCTCGACCCGATCCTCGTCGGCCGCGATCCGGCGAAGCTCGCCGAGCTCGCCGCGCGCCACGACCTGGACCGCTGGACGACGGATCTGGACACCGCGCTGTCCGAGGACGACGACCGGCTCTACTTCGACGCGCAGGTCACCTCCGCGCGCGAAGCGGCCATCACCAGGGCGATCGCCGCCGGCAAGCACGTCTACACCGAGAAGCCCATCGCCGCGGACGTCCCCGGCGCGCTGCGGCTCGCCCGCGCGGCGCGCGACGCGGGCATCCGCGCCGGAGTGGTGCACGACAAGCTCTACCTGCCGGGCCTGCTGAAGCTGCGGCGGCTGGTGGAATCCGGGTTCTTCGGGCGGATCCTGTCCGTGCGCGGCGAGTTCGGCTACTGGGTGTTCGAGGGCGACCTGCGCCCGGCGCAACGGCCGAGCTGGAACTACCGCGCCGAGGACGGCGGCGGCATCACCACCGACATGTTCCCGCACTGGAACTACCTGCTGGAGAACCTGTTCGGCCGGGTCGAGGCGGTCACCGCCCGGGTCGTCACGCACATCCCGCGGCGCTGGGACGAGCAGGGACGCGGCTACGCCGCTACCGCCGACGACGCCGCCTACGCCACCTTCGAACTCACCGGTGGTGTCGTGGCGCAGCTGAACTCCTCGTGGGCGACGCGGGTGCACCGCGACGAGCTGGTCGAGTTCCACGTCGACGGCACGCACGGCAGCGCGGTCGCCGGGCTGCACCGCTGCCGCGCGCAGCACCGCGCGCACACCCCCGCCCCGGTGTGGAACCCGGACCTGGTGGAGGCGACGCCGTTCCGCGAGCAGTGGCCGGAGGTGCCCGACGACGGCCGGCCCACCAACGGTTTCCGGGCGCAGTGGGAGCAGTTCGTCCGCCACCTGCACGACGACGGCGAGCACCCGTACGACTTCCTGGCCGGGGTGCGCGGGTTGCGGCTCGCCGAGGCCGGGTTGGCGTCCTCCCGCGAAGGCCGCCGCGTCGAGCTCGACGAGGTGGTCCTGTGACCGCGCTGGCGCTGCCGACCGCGGACGGACGACTGGTCGAGCACGAGCTCGGCGCGCCGCGGGACTGGCCGAGACCGGACGGCCCGCTGCGCTCCCGCGTCGCGTACGCGGCCGCGCACGTGGTACCTCGGGTGCTGGGCGAGAACGTGCCCGGCGCCCCCGCCGACGTCGACTGGGAGGCGACGCTGGCGGCCCGGCACCGGATCTGGGCGAGCGGGCTCGGGGTCGCCGAGGCGATGGACACCGCGCAGCGCGGCGCGGGCGTCGGCTGGGCGCAGGCGGCCGAACTGGTGCGCCGGTCCACGGCGGAGGCGCGGTCCTGCGGCGGTGCGATCGCGGCCGGCGCCGGCACCGACCAGCTCGACCTCACCGTGCTGCCGTCCGGGCGGGCCGGGCTCGACGTGGTGCTGCGCGCCTACCGGGAGCAGCTGGCGCTCGTGACGGGCAGCGGTGCCGTGGCGATCGTGATGGCCTCCCGCGCGCTGGCCGCGGTGGCGCGCTCGGCCGACGACTACGCCGAGGTCTACGGCACGCTGCTGGCCGAAGCCGACGCGCCGGTGATCCTGCACTGGCTGGGACCGATGTTCGATCCGCTGCTGGCCGGGTACTGGGGCGGCTCGGACGTGGCGGCGGCGACCGAGGCGTTCCTGCGGATCGTCCGGGAGCGGCCGGAGAAGGTGGACGGGGTGAAGGTCTCGCTGCTCGACGCCGAGCACGAGGTCGCGCTGCGCCGGGCGCTGCCGCCGGGGGTGCGCCTCTACACCGGGGACGACTTCCACTACTCGGGGCTCGTCGTCGGCGACGACACCGGGCATTCGGACGCGCTGCTGGGGATCTTCGCGGCGATCCACCCGGCCGCCTCGGCCGCGATCCAAGCCCTCGACCGGGACGACCCGAGCACCGCGAGGTCCATCCTGGACGGCACGGAACCGTTGGCGCGCGCGGTGTTCGAGCGTCCGACGTTCCACTACAAGACCGGGATCGCGTTCCTGTCCTGGCTCAACGGGCACCAGCCGGGCTTCGCGATGGCCGGCGGGCTGCACGCGGGCCGCTCGGTCCCGCACCTGGCGGAGGTGTTCCGGCTCGCCGACCGGGCGGGCCTGCTGGCCGACCCGGACCTGGCGGCCGCGCGGATGCGGTCCTTCCTGCTGGTGAGCGGGGTGGTGGCGTGACCGAGCCGTCCCGGCTGTCGCTGAACACGGCGACGACGAAGCGGTGGACGCTGCGCGAGGCGGTGGACGGCGCGGCCCGCGCCGGACTGCCCGCCGTGGGGCTGTGGCGCGACCGCGTCGCCGAAGTGGGAGTGGCGAGCGCCGCGAAGGTCGTGCGGGACGCGGGTTTGCGGGTCTCCAGCCTGTGCCGAGGCGGTTTCCTCACCGCCGCAGACCCGGCCGGGGCGCGCGCGGCGCTGGCCGACAACCGGGCCGCGATCGCCGAGGCCGCCGCGCTCGGCACCGACGTGCTGGTCGTCGTGGTCGGCGGAGTCCCGGCCGGGGAACGCGGGCTCGCGGACGCGCGGGCGCGGGTCGCGGACCGGATCGCCGAGCTGGTCCCGGTCGCCCGCGAGCACGGGGTGCGGCTGGCGCTGGAGGCGCTGCACCCGATGTACGCCGCCGACCGGGCCGTGCTCTCCACCCTGGAGCAGGCGCTGGACCTGGCGGCACCGCACCCGGCGGACGCGGTCGCCGTCGTGGTGGACTGCTTCCACGTGTTCTGGGACCCGCGGCTGGCGGTGAGCATCGCCCGCGCCGGGCGCGAAGGCCGCATCGCCGCCTACCAGGTGTGCGACTTCCTGCTCCCGATCGCGCCGGATCCGCTGCTGTCCCGCGGCATGATGGGCGATGGCGTGATCGACTTCGCGGAGCTCACCCGGCTCGTCGCCGCCACCGGCTACTCCGGCGACGTCGAGGTGGAGATCTTCAACGCCGACGTCTGGGCCACCCCCGGCGACCACGTCCTCGCCACCATGACCGCCCGCTACCGCGAACTCGTCCTCCCCCACCTCGGCGGCTGAACCACCGTCCTGCTTCCGGCGCACCGGCCCCTCGCGGTGCGCTACCGCGGCGTGCCGCGACCGTCCCGGATGCAGCAACCCTGCGCCGATCGGAGGACCGCTCACCTGCGGAAACCATTGCTCCGAACGTCAACCGAACGGACGCCGACAACGGGGCGGGCGGTGTGGTGAGTTGGGTGCGGTCCTGCTGATCACGATGTTGTGGAGGGTGCGTGAAGGCACACGTCGCGCTCAAGAAACTAGGCCGGAAAGCGGACGTCATGCTCGAGTCGACGTCGTCCCTCAGCAACCGGGCGAGCAATCGCGCCAGCAAGCTCGATCAAGACCTCATCAAGAAGGGCCGCGCACCGCACGCCCGGCCGAGGACACTCGTCCCGGTGCAGCACGGCCACCACGTGGAGCTCACGCCCTGGCAAGTGCTGCACACGTTCGCCCGAACCGTCGCGCTCGCCGGGCAGGGCTCCGCTCGCGCGGTGGCGCAACACTGGGACTGCCTCCGCTACGTCACGGCGCTCGATTCGACGGCGCAGGACGAGATGCAGCTGAGCAGCAACGGAAACGACCTGAACTACCACCGGAAGGGGGCTCAAGCTCGCGACCTCGGGACCGCGTTCGGCCTGGCGGCCGCCCAGCAGATCTTGCGGGAGCAGTTCCCCGGATACCGGTTCGACGCCCTCGACTCCGAACTGGTGTTGACGGCGTTCTGCGGTTCGGGCACCGACAGACCGGCCGCGGGCACGAGCGCGACGAGGCCGAACCACCTGCTGGTCGGGCGCAAACCCGGTGCGCCGGTCCGCGTCATCGCCATCGATGCCCGGGGGTCGCACAACAAGACCGATCCCACGCCGACCGCCCTCGCGCAGTCCGCCCGCCGCGTGCACGGCCTGGTCCTCGGCGAATCCGATCTGCGCGGAGCCCCCTTCCCCGGTCTGATGACCGCCACTTGGCTGCGCCGCGACGGCATCGGAATCCGGCTGCTGGCCGCCGAAGGCAACGGCGTGCTCACGGTTCCGGACCCGTCCGTCCCCGCGGAGGACGACGCCATCCTCCCCTTGATCACCACGACCGTGAACGGCGAACGAACCCAGCGACAGGGGTTCGCGGTTCGGGACGACCGGCACGATTGGCTCGCTCGCCTCCTGCTCCGGACCAGTGCAGCATCCCTGCTCACCTTCGCGGGCAACCGGGCGGCGGCCCGAGACCTGCTGACCGAACGCCAGCGCACGCGGCTCGGAACGACCGCCTCCGCCGCGGTTCCCGGGATGCAGGGCGATGCCCGCATCACGCTTGGCGGCATGCCGTTCGTGGGAACGGATCAGGTGTTCCGGCTCAACGGTGAACGGGTGGAGGTGTACTCGGCGCTGCTCGCCGATCAGTACCAGCGCTTGAGCGACGGGCTCATCGACGACCACGAGGCGGGCATCCCGGCCGCGCTGGCGGCCTGGCGTCGCAACGCGAAGAAGGCCCACATCGAGTGGGGGAAGACCGGCCTCGTGCACATGGATGCGAGCGGGGCGTTGCTGGCGATCCGCCCGCGCATCCGGAACAGCAAATTGCTGTCCTGATCGACGGTCGCCTCCCCCGACCGATCACCTCCGTGACGGCGGCGAAGGACGGGCAACCGGGCGACGAGGCTCGACCGCACCGCGCCGTCACCCGGCCCGACTACCGCCCCACCGCCGAGAGCGGGATCTCGCCGGAGCCGCGGGCGGTCAGCCGCAGCGGGAGGGTCAGCGTGGCGCCGGTGCCCGCGGTGCCGTCGAGCTGCTTGAAAAGCTCCTCGGTGGCGGTGCGGGCGACGACCTCCGGCGACTGGTCCACGACGGACACCGCCGGGTACAGCGAATCGGCCATCGGGAAGTCGCCGAAGCTGATGAACGCGATGTCGGTGCGCCCGCGCGCGTGCAGCGCCGGCACCACGCCCAGCGAGCAGCGGGCGTTGGAGGACAGCACCGCGGTTGGCGGTGCGGCGGAGCGCAGCAGCTCGTCCAGCGCGCTGCGCGCTTCGGCGGCGCTGGACAGGCCGGTCTTGACCAGGGTCTCGTCCACGCCGACGCGGGAGCTCTCCATCGCGCTGCGGTAACCGCGGATGCGTTCACCGGTGGTGTAGACGTCGGGCCGGTCGCCGATGAGCGCGATCCGGGTGTGCCCGGAGTGCAGCAGGTGCCGGGTGGCGGCTTCGGCGGCGCCGAAGTCGTCGCCGAGCACCGTGGTGCCCAGCCCGGCGGCCGGTCGCGCCGGGCGGTCGGCGAACACGACCGGCGTGGTGCCGGCGACGGCGCGCAGGTAGCTCTGGTCGTGGCTCACCGGCACCATGATCAGCCCGGAGACCTGGCGCTGCAGCAGGCTCTCCACCAGCGCGTGCTCCCGGTCCGGGTCGCCGCCGACGCTGGAGACGAGCACCGCGTGCCCGCGTTCCAGCGCGCACCGCTCGATGACGCTGGCCATCTCGGCGAAGAACGGGTCGGAGAGGGATTCCAGCACCACGCCGATCGCCTCGTCCCGGCCGACGCGCAGCGAGCGGGCGTGGAAGTTGGGGCGGTAGTTCAGCTCTTCGATGACGGCCTGCACCTGGTCGCGGGTGCTCGCCGAGACCCCGGCCGCGCCGTTGATCACGCGGGAGACGGTCTTGGGGCTCACTCCGGCCGCGGTGGCCACGTCGTAGAGCGTGACGTCGCCTGCTGGCACGCCGACTTCCTTTCCGTCAGGCCGCGGTCCAGCTCGGTGAGCTGCGCCGCGATCGGCCGGGTCGCGTTCACTCTAACGTGGGGCGTGCGCGGCGGGTCCGCGCGCGCGGCCCGGACCTGCGCGGGGTCGGCGAGCTTGGCCGCGTCCCGGGCGGCGGCGCGTGCGCGCATCCGCCGCAGCACCACCTCGGGCGGGCAGTCGACCCACACCAGCACGGGTTCGGCACCGGCGGCGCGGAACCGGGCGGCGACCGCCTCCCACGCGGCCGGGTCGGTGCGTTCGGTGGTGAACGGGGCGACGAGCACCGCCGACGTGCCGGTGCGCACCGTGTCCAGCGCGGTCCCCAGCAGCGATTCGTAGCGGGCGGCGCGGGCGTGCTCCCGCATCCACGGGCTGTCGGGGGTGGCGCTGCCGCTGATCTCGCCGAGCAGGGCGGTCAGCGGCCCGGTCAGCACGTCCAGGTCCAGCAGCGCCGCGCCCCACCGGCCGGGGGGGGCCCCCCCCCCCGCGCCGCCGGGGGGGCGGGCCCCGCGCGGCCCCCCCCCCCCCGGGCCGGGGGGCCCCCCCCCCCCGGCGCCGCCCGCCCCCCCCCCGCCCCCCCCCCGGCGGCCCCCCCCCCCCGGCCCGCCCCCCCCCGGGGGGCGCCGGCCTCGCCGCCCCCCGGGGGCGCCGCAGACGAACAGGGCGAGCGGGCTCATCGCCGCGCCCTGGCCCGCAGCACGGCCTCGACCTCTTCCAGGGTGCGGCCGCGGGTCTCCGGCAGGTACTTCTTCAGGTACCAGAAGCCGATCAGGCCGAACACCGCGTAGAGCCAGAACAACCCGCTGGGCGTGAACGCCTCGAACGCGCTGAGCACCGTCAGCGAGATGATCAGGTTCAGGCCCCAGTGCGTGAACATCCCGAAGCTGCCCGCCTTCCCGCGCAGCGCGGTCGGGAAGATCTCGCTGTTGATCAGCCACATCGCCAGCCCGATGCTCGCCGAGAACATCGCCTCGTAGGTGATCAGCAGGGCGACCAGCACGACGCCCCAGCCACCGCTGAGGTCGGTGACCGCGTACAGCAGCCCGATGCCGACCAGCGAGGCCACCACGCCGCCGAGGCCGACCAGCAGCAGCGGCCGCCGCCCGATCCGGTCCACCAGCAGCAGCCCGACGAGGGTGAACACCACGTTCGCCACGCCGATGCCCACCGAGGACAGGATCGCCGCGGACGCCCCGAACCCGGCCTTGGTCAGCAGCGTCGGCGCGTAGTAGGTGATGGCGTTGACGCCGACGAGCTGGTTCACCGCCGCCACCCCGATGCCGAGGTAGATCGCCGGGCGCATCGCGGGCTTGAGCACGTCCCGGTAGGTCACCGAGTCCTCGGCGGTGACCGCGCCGGACAGCGTGCTCAGCTCCGCCTCGACGCGGTCGGCGCCGACGATGCGCCGCAGCACGGCCCGGGCCTCGTCGATCCGGCCGCGCGCGACGAGCCACCGCGGGCTCTCCGGCAGCCCGAACAGGCCGAAGAACATCAGCAACGACGGGATGCCCGCCAGGCCGAGCATCCAGCGCCACGCGCCCGCTTCGGCGAGCAGGAAACCGGACACGTAGGACAGCAGGATGCCGGAGCTGATCATGATCTGGTTGATCGAGACCAGGCTGCCGCGCTTCTCCGGCGGGGCGATCTCGGCGATGTAGGCGGGCACCGACAGCGAGGCGGTGCCGATCGCGAAGCCGAGCAGCAGCCGCGAACCCAGCAAGGTCGCCAGGTCCGGCGCCAGCGCGGAGATCACCGCACCGGCGGTGAAGACGATGCTGGTGATCGACAGGGTGCGCCTGCGGCCCAGCGCGTCGGCGATGATGCCGCCGAGCCCGACGCCGACGATCGCGCCGACCAGCAGCGAGGCCACCACGACCTGCTGCCACAGCTCGGAGAGCGCGAACTGCGGGGCGATGTAGAGCAGGGCGGCCGAGATGACACCGGTGTCGTAGCCGAACAGCAGCCCGCCGAGCGCCGCGACGACCGCGGCTCCGGTGACGGCCGCCGCGGGCGAACGGGCGGGGGCGGGGACGGATGACGTGGTGGTCACGGTCGTACCTCGTTTCTCCGGCGACGCTGCCGGGAAAGAGCGGTGGCCGCCCGGGCGGGACGGCCACCGGGGGACGTCAGACTTCGGCGTGCGGGGTGGCGCGGCTCTGGATCGCGGCGACGCACTCGTCGAGCCTGCGCCGCGCGGTGTCGGCGAGGAACGGCCGCCGGTCGGGCTGGTCGAGCAGCACGGCGTCCTTCCAGAACGCGCGGCCGGCGATGAAGCCGGAGGCACCGCCTTCGTCGCAGGAGATCCGCAGCACGTCCTTGAACTCGTCGAAGCCGACCCCCGCCGAGAGCACGACCCACGGCACGCTGACGGCCTCGGCGATCCGGCGGCAGGCTTCGGCCGAGCCGGGGTACTCCAGCTTGAGCAGGTCGGGCTTGAGCTCGTCGAGGGCGCGGGCGGATTCGATGATCGCGTCGGCGCGCGCGTCCGGGGTCAGTTCGCCTTCCCCGGGCAGCGGGTAGATCAGGTTCTCGACCACCGAGGGCACGCCCGCGGTGCGGCAGTCCGCCACGACCTCGGCGGCGGCGGCCAGTGCCTCCGCGGAGACGTCGCGGCCGCCGAGCTCGGGGTCCCGGTCGGCGCGCAGCTGCACGAAGAACTTCACCGCGTGCCCGCCCATGTCACGCACCCAGCGGGCGTCCTGCGCGGGTTCGCGCCGGGTGAGCGGTTCGTCGCCGAACTTGCCGCGATCGGACGGTTCGGCGGCAACCGCGAGTCCGGCGCCGGGGGCGAGGTTGCCGTCGGCGATGGCGGCCGGGACGCCGAAGTCGGGGTCGACGAGCAGCCCGCTGGCGCTGGGCGAGAGGCCGCCGATGACGTCGCCCTTGAACGCGCGCAGCAGGTCGTCGTCGATGGGCTGGCCCGCCGCGGTGAACATGCGGCGCAGGGTGTTGCGCTGGTCGAGGGCGACGATGGCGAAGGTGCCGTCGGACTGGGCGATGTCGGCGAGTGCCGCGGTCATAGTTCTGCTCCGATGGGGTCGAGGGTGTGCTCGGTGAACCGACGCGCGATGTCCACTGCGGACAGCGCGGTATCGCCGTCGCCGTGCGCGGCGGCGCGGGCGGCGAAGATGGCGGCGCCGTAGGCGCTGGGCTGGTCGATCCGCGCGTAGCGGACCGCCGGGAGGCTGCGTTCCTTCACCGCGCGGAAGCTGCCCATCCGGGTCCAGCCGCCGGCGGCGGTGACGTGTTCGTGCGGTCCGGCTTCGGCGGCCATCAGCGCGATGACCGCGTCGGTCTCGGCCATGGCGTGGGCGAGGGCGGCGGACCAGACGTCCAGCGGGGTGGCGTCGTCCCCGCCGAGGCGCACGTCGACGTGCTCGCTGCGGGCGTGCGCGCCGGAGATCCGCACCGAACCGGGTTCGGGGCCGCGGGCGAGCCAGTCGCGGTCGAGTTCGGCCCTGGCGGGTTGGTCCTTGCGGCCCAGCAGCGCGAGGACCTGGTCGAGCAGCAGCCCGCCCCGGGTGCCGCCGAGCAGCAGGCGGCGGCCGGGCAGCACGTGCAGGCCCTGCGCGACGCCCTGCGCGGTGAGCCGCCGCCGCTGCTCGTGGCGCAGCGGCGCGGAGGCCACCCGCAGCAGCGCCTCGGAGGTGCCGCAGGAGTCGAACAGGTGCTCGCCGTGCCACACGCCGCTGGCGACCGAGGCGACCGGGTGGTCGTGCCCGGCGACGGTGAGCACCGCGCCGCGCACCGCGTCCGGCACGCCGGGGTGATCGACGGTGCCGATCGGCGTTCCGGCGGTGGTGAGCGGCGGCAGCACCGCGGCGGGCAGCGCCAGGTGTTCCAGCGCCGGGTCCCACGGCCGCTCGGTCGCCTGGTCCAGCAGGCCGGTGCGGGAGGCCAGCGACGGCTCGGTGACGGGTCGCCCGCCGAGCGCGTGCGCGACGAATTCGGGGACGTTGAGCCAGGTTCCGGCCCGCTGCGGCGGAAGTCCGCGCCCGACGAGCCAGCCGAGCTTCGCGAACGAGCACAGCGGGCTCAGCGGCAGCCCGGTGTGCGCGCTGAACTCGCGGGCCAGGTCCGCGGGCAGCGCGGCGAGTTCGGCGCCGCCGCGCTGGTCGAACCAGGCGATCACCGGGTGCATCGGCTCGCCGCCGCGGTCGAGCAGCACCCCGGACTCGGCCATCCCGGTGATCGCGGCGGAGACGACGCGCAGCGCTCCGGCGGAGCGCTCGGCCACCTGCACCGCGTCGGTCATCGCGGACAGCACCCGGTCCAGCAGCAGGCCGGCGGGCAGTTCGCTGTGCCCGTCCGCGGTGCGGTGCCACTGCGTCGGGGTGCGCCGGAGACTCAGCACGACGCCGGCCCGATCGGCGACCAGCACCTTGATCTCGGTGCTGCCCACGTCGATGCCGACGACCGCTTCGGTCGCTGCGAAGTCCACCTCGGCACGCTCCTTCTGCCGCTGAGCGCCGGCCTCGTCGCCGGCTGGGGACACGAAACCGCCTCGTTGTCATCGATGTCAACGCTTTCTCGATTCACCTTGGACATCGATGTCAGCCACGGGAAAGCGAGATCCGGAGGGTGAAAACGTTTTCTTGACGCCACGCGAATCCGGCAAGATCCTCCGAAGGTGATCAATCGGGCACGCCCCTCCCGGGTGCCCGCGACCCCGATCCGCTCCGAGAAAGGCGTGGTTCATGACCGCAACGCCTCCCCCGACGCACCGCGGCCGCCGGACGCTGATCGCCCTGGCGGCGATGCTCGGCCTGCTGGCGGGCGGGTCACCGGTGGCCCGAGCCGCGGACGACTCCTTCCAGCGCGGACCCGACCCGACCGACGAGAGCCTGGCGGCGCCGCTGGGCCCGTTCGACATCGCGCGGGACGTGGTGCCGCGCGGCGCCGTCGACGGCTTCGGCGGCGGCACGATCTACTACCCGACCGACACCTCCAAAGGCACCTTCGGCGCCGTGGCCGTCTCCCCCGGCTACACCGGCGACCAGTCCTCGATGGCCTGGTACGGGCCGCGGCTTGCCTCGCAGGGCTTCGTGGTGTTCACCATCGACACCCTCACGCCCACCGACCAGCCGGATTCGCGCGGGCTCCAGCTGCTCGCCGCGCTCGACCACCTGACCGCGGACTCGGCCGTGCGGGACCGCGTGGACGCCGACCGCCTCGGCGTCGTCGGCCACTCGATGGGCGGCGGCGGCTCGCTGGAGGCCGTCGTCGCCGACCCGGACCTGCGGGCCGCGATCCCGCTCACCCCGTGGCACACCAGGAAGGACTGGTCCGGCGTGCGGACCCCGACGCTGATCATCGGCGCGGAGCGGGACTCGGTGGCGCCGGTCCGCTCGCACGCGGAACCGTTCTACGAGAGCCTGCCCGGTGAACCGGACAAGGCCTACCTCGAACTGGCCGGGGCCGGGCACCTCGCGCCGAACACCGCGAACACCACGATCGCGAAGACGGGCATCGCCTGGCTCAAGCGCTTCCTCGACGAGGACACCCGCTACGAGCGGTTCCTCTGCCCGCCACCGAGCGGACCGGAGATCGCCGAGTACCGGGACACCTGCCCGATCGGCTAGCGCGGCGACGATCGCCGCCGCCCCGAACGGTGCGGCGGCGATGATCGCTCCACAGTGGACCGCCGGCGGTCCGGGCGGCGGGCGGCCCGCGCCGGTAGGTTGGCGGGGGCCGCACCGACCGACGGAACAGGGAGGACCCGCATGTCCACGCCACCGCTCCCCGACGACACGATCGCCTTGCTGCGCAAGCCGAACCCGTCGACGATCACCACCCTGCGCTCCGACGGGCAGCCCGTCTCCGCCGCCACCTGGTACCTGTGGGACGACGGCGTGGTGCTGGTGAACATGGACGAGGGGCGCAAACGGCTCGGCCACCTCCGCCGGGACCCGCGGGTCTCGCTGACGGTGCTCGACGCCGCGGACTGGTACACGCACGTCACCCTGATCGGCCGGGTCACCGAGCTGCGCGACGACCCCGGTCTGGTGGACATCGACCGGCTCGCCCAGCACTACCTCGGCAGCCCCTACCCCGACCGGGAGCGCTCCCGGGTCACCGCCGTGGTCGAGATCGACCGCTGGCACGGCTGGGGCAGCCAGAAGGACAACACCCAGGCCGGGTGACGCCTCCGCTCCCGATACTCGGGATTCGGGTGGCGGAACCTCACCGCCCGCCTTCCCACTCGTGTCGCTGGTGCTCGGGTGGCGGAACCCTCAGCGGTTGTCGCCGCCGGCAGGACGAACGACACGACGCCGGGCAGGTTCCCGGACCGGCTGCGAGGTTCCGCCGCCCCGGCAGGGCAGCACGGGCGGCGGAGGCCGGGAGCGACCGCTCAGGCCCGCCGCGTGGAGATCTCCCCGTAGTCCAGCCCGCCGTGGGTGAAGGTGGGCACCACCGGCCACTGCCGCTTCCAGTCGGCGCATTCCGAGGACGGGATGATCTGCAGCCAGCGCGCGTCGCGGGACGACCGGGAGGCCATGGTCTTCTCCTTGACCATCGAGTCGTACTGGTCCAACGAGTCCTCCAGCGTGTTGGCGTTGAGCACCACTTCCCGGTTGAAGAACCGGGCCTGCTGCTTCACCCCCGGGATCTTGGAGAGCTCGGGCTGCCAGCTGTCGGCGGCCATCCCGTTCTCGGAGGACACCCATACCCCGTCGGGCGTGTTGACCACCAGCGAGTGGTTGCCGTCGGTGTGCCCGGGCGTCCACAGCAGGCTGACGCCGACGCCGAGCTCCACGTCGCCGTCGAGCACTTCGAGGCGTTCGGCGGGCACGCCGTCCATGCCGCCGTCGACATACCACGCCCACTGCATGGGGTGCGGGGATTCGAGGGTGGCGAGTTCCTTGCGGTGCACCAGCAGCTTCGCGCCGGGGAACAGCGGCGCGCGCGGCTCCCGCTCACCGGGGATGACCCGATCGCTGCCCATGATCATGCGCACGTCCTGGACGTGCAGGTGGTCGAAGCTGACGTAGTCCACGTCGGAGTTGCGCAGCCCCAGCCGCGGCAGCACCTCGTCGGGGTCGTTGTAGTACTTGGCGAAGACCTTGTCGGCGAGGAAGTCGCCCGCGAGCCGTTGCAGCTTCGCGTAGAACGGCGCCTCTGCCGAGCCGGCCGCCACCGTCGGCTCCCACACCAGGGTCTTGAGCTCCCCGTCGAAGCCCTCGAACTGAATCACGAACATCCGGTTGATGATGGAGATCATCGGGTTGAGGGACAGGTTGTAGCCCTGGAACGCGTACCGCGACGGGTACGGGGCGGCGGCGATGTCGATGCTGCGGATCGCCCGGATCGTGCCCTGGGCGAGGAAGCGCTCCCGGTAACGGGCGGCCGCCTCGCGCACCGCTTCCAGGCGGTCGCCGCGGGGCCAGACGTCGTGCACGCCCTCGAACTCGGGGATCGGGCGGACGGTAGGCGTGGCGGTCGCCGTCATCGGGTCTCCTCGTCGGTTCCGGTGAGCGCGCGGTCCTCGTAGGCGCTGCGGGTGGTGCCGCCGGTGACCGCGGCGACCTGGTTCGGCACCAGGACGCGTTGCAGCCGGTAGCGGGCGGGGTCGGGCAGGACGCGGGCGAGCCAGGTCGCGAAGCCCAGCCGGCGGGGCACGCTGAGTTCGAACCGGGGCCGCCGGACGATGCGGAGCACGGCCCGGCCGACTTTGGCGGGAGCGAGCCTGCGCACCGGGCCGGTGGCGGTGCCCGCGGCGAGTTCGGTGTCGACGACACCGGGCAGCACGAGCGAGAGGCGCACGCCGGTGCCGTGCAGCTCGGCGCGCACCGCGTCCAGGTAGCCGTGCACGGCGTGCTTGGTCGCGGCGTAGGTCGCTTCGCCCGGTGGCGCGAACTTGGAGGCGCCGGAGGCGATGGTGACGATCTGGCCGCGCCCGCGCTCGCGCATCCGCGGGGCGGCGAGCCGGACGCCGCGGATGACGCCGTGCACGTTCACCTCCAGCTGGCGGCGCACGGCGCTCTCCGGTTCCTCGTCGAAGGGGCCGACCCACATCACGCCCGCGTTGTTCACGAGCACATCGATCGGCCCCCACCGGTCGGCGACCGCGTCCAGGAAGGCCGCGAACGAGCCGGTGTCGGTGACGTCGGCGGGGAACGCGGCGAGTTCGCCGGGCAGTTCGGCGGCGGTGCGTTCGGCGGCCGCCAGGTCGCGGTCCCCGATGGCGACGCGGGCGCCGGCCGCGGCCAGCGTCCGCGCGATCTCGCGCCCGATGCCGCGGGCGCCGCCGGTGACCGCGATGATCATCCCGGCCGGTGTCCTCCGCACGTCCTCACCTCGCAGTCCGATCTGACACGACGTCGTGTCAGATCGATAAGGTAGCGGACGTCCTCCTCGCCGCGAAAGGGGCGCGATGGCGAACCAGCCGAACCCGGGCGGCCGCCGCTACGCCGGTCTCGACCCGGCCGAGCGCGCGCGGCAGCGGCGCGCCGCCCTGCTCGACGCCGCCCAGGAGCTGTTCGGCGACCGCGGCTACCAGGCGACCTCGGTCAAGCAGCTGTGCGCGCACGCCGGGCTCACCGAGCGGTACTTCTACGAGTCCTTCCGCGACCGGGAGGCCGCGCTCACCGCCGTGTACGACAAGCTCGTCGACGGGCTGCGCGGCACGACGCTGGCCGCGGTGGCCGGGCACGAGGGCTCCGCCGACATGGTGCCGCGCGGGCTGGACGCCTTCGTCGGGTTCCTGGTGGCCGACCAGCGACGCGCGCGGATCGTGCTGGTGGAAGTGGTCGGGGTGTCGGCGGCGCTGGAGGCGCGGCGGCACGCGGTGCTCACCGAGTTCGCCGAGCTGCTGGGCGAGAGGTGGCTGAGCGACGTCGAACCGGGCACGCAGCGGCGGCTGACGACGATCGCGCTCGTCGGCGCGGTCAACCACCTGCTGGTCGACTGGCTGCTGAGCGGGCGGACCCGGCGGCCGGAGGAACTGGTCCAGGCGTGCGCCGCGCTGTTCGCGGGAGCCAGGGATCGGCTCGTCGCGGACGGCTGATCGGTGCTTGCCACCACGGTATGTTGAAACGTTACACAGGCACGCGGGCGTCGGCCTGCACCCGACTGGACCAGTCCGCTGATCGAACAGGACGCGGCTGAACGCGTGCCGGGCGACTGATCGCGACGCTACGGCCGATCGACCGGCACCCGGACGGGCCTTGCCCCGGCTCCACACCTCCTCCTATCGTGCAGGCCATCGATTGAAACGTTTTACCACCGGGTGCCGCGTGCCCCGAACCTGCGCATCACCGCCGATGGACAGGAGGACCGATGGGGGTCCGATTCGGTAGCAAGACCACGACCGGCTGGCGCGCGACCATCGCCGTGGCCATGTCGAACTACATCGAAGCCGGTTCGATCATCGCGATCGCCACCAGCCTCGGGCTCTGGCAGGACCGGTTCGGGCTGGACGACCTGGCCGTCGGGCTGCTCGCCGCGCTCAGCGCGAACGCCTTCGGCGCCGCCGCCGGTGCCGCCATCGGCGGACCGCTGTGCGACCGCTACGGGCGGAAGTTCATCTACACCTACGACCTGCTGCTCTACATGCTCGGCGTGCTGATCGCGGTGTTCGCCACCTCGTTCGGGATGCTGCTGACCGCGTTCGTGCTCACTGGCATCGCCGTCGGCGCCGGGGTCACCGCCTCCTGGACCTACATCGCCGAGGAGGCGCCGCCCGACCGGCGGGCCGCGCACGTCGGCGCCGCGCAGCTCGCCTGGTCGATCGGGCCGACGCTCGGCTACCTGCTCGCCGTCGTCGTCGCCCCGCTCGGGCTGCTCGGCAGCCGGTTGATCTTCCTGCACCTGTTCGTCGTCGCCGCGGTCACCTGGTGGGTGCGGCGCGGCCTCGCCGAATCGACGGTGTGGCGCAACCGCACCGCCGAATCCGGGCAGGTCACCTTCGCCGGCAGCCTGCGCGGCCTGTTCACCCGGCGGACGAACCTGCTGGCGATGCTGTTCCTGTTCGGCGTGTACGCGCTCTGGAACGGGGTCGCCGGGCAGGCCGGGATCTTCCAGCCGCGGATGTACGAGGCCGTCGGGCTCACCTCCGCCACCGAGCAGTACCTGCTGCAGGTGCTGGTGTGGGGCTGCACCAGCGCGGCCACCTACTTCGGGTTCATGCTGCTCGCCGACCGGGTCAGCCGGCGGTGGTTGTACTGCGCGGGCGCCGCGCTGGGCGTGCTCGCCTGGGCCGCGCTGATCTACGCGCCCGCGGGCACCGCCACCCTGCTGTTCTTCGCCGTCGGCTGGGGCGTGTCCTCCGGCATCGGGGCGCAGGCGTTCTACGGGCTCTGGGCCAGCGAGCTGTTCGCGACCCGCTACCGGGCCAGCGCGCAGGGCGTGCTGTTCCTCGCCGCCCGCGTGCTGGTCGGACTGCTCAGCGTCGGATTCCCCGCGCTGCTCACCCAGATCGGGCTGCGCGGGCTCGGAACCCTCATCCTCGGGCTGCTGCTCGGCTCGCTGCTGATCGGCACCGTCTGGGTGCCGCGCACCCAGGGCAAGAGCCTGGAGCAGATCGAGCGAGAGCGGTACGGCTCCGGGACCACCGGCGGCGCGGTGGTGGCGCCGTGACCCGCGTCTGCTTCCAGCTGCAGGTCGACCCGGACCGGATCGACGAGTACCTGCGCAGGCACGCCGCGGTGTGGCCGGAGATGCTGCGCGAACTGGCGGCCTCCGGGCGGCGGAACTACTCGCTGTTCCTGCGGCCCGACGGGCTGCTGATCGGCTACTACGAGACCGACTCGGTCGCCGACTCCGACGCCCACCTCGCCGCCTCCCCCGTCGCCGCCCGCTGGGAGCGGTACATGGCCGACCTGTTCGTCGGCGACGGCGGTCGCGCGGACCAGAACGCCACCGCGCTGCCCGAGGTCTTCCACCTGGCGGACCAGCTCGCACAGCACGAAGGAGCACAGCAATGACCACCACGTTCCAGGCGATCGTCCCCACCCTGGAGCGGCAGGCGATCGAACTGCCGAGCTGGGCCTTCGGCAACTCCGGAACCCGGTTCAAGGTGTTCGGCACCCCCGGTACGCCGCGCACCCCGCAGGAGAAGATCGCCGACGCCGCCAAGGTGCACGAGCTCACCGGCCTCGCCCCCGCCGTCGCGCTGCACGTCCCGTGGGACGCGGTGGACGACTTCGCCGCGCTCGGCGCGCACGCGGACGGGCTCGGGGTGCGGCTGGGCACGATCAACTCGAACACGTTCCAGGACGCCGACTACAAGTTCGGCAGCCTCACCCACGTCGACGCCGCGGTGCGGCGCAAGGCGATCGACCACCACCTGCGCTGCATCGAGATCATGCACGAGACCGGGTCCACCGACCTGAAGATCTGGCTCGCCGACGGCACCAACTATCCGGGACAGGGTTCGCTGCGGTCCCGGCAGGACCGGCTCGCCGACTCGCTCGCCGAGATCTACGCGGCGCTCGGCGAGCACCAGCGGCTCGTGCTGGAGTACAAGTTCTTCGAACCGGCCTTCTACCACACCGACGTCCCCGACTGGGGAACCTCGTTCGTGCAGGTCAGCGCGCTCGGCGAGCGGGCCTTCACCTGCCTGGACACCGGGCACCACGCGCCGGGCACCAACATCGAGTTCATCGTGATGCAGCTGCTGCGGCTGGGGAAGCTCGGGTCGTTCGACTTCAACTCGCGGTTCTACGCCGACGACGACCTCATCGTCGGTGCCGCCGACCCGTTCCAGCTGTTCCGGATCCTGCACGAGGTGGTGGCCGGCGGTGGGCTGGACGAGGGCTCGCCGGTGCGCTTCATGCTCGACCAGTGCCACAACGTGGAGGAGAAGATCCCCGGCCAGATCCGCTCGGTGCTCAACGTGCAGGAGATGACGGCCCGCGCGCTGCTGGTGGACCGCGCGGCGCTGGCGACGGCGCAGCAGGAGCACGACGTGCTCGGCGCCAACGACGTGCTGATGGACGCCTTCCACACCGATGTCCGGCCCGCGCTGGCCGAGTGGCGCGCCGCCCGCGGGCTGCCCGCCGACCCGCTGCGCGCCTACGCCGAATCCGGCCACCAGCGGGTGCTCGCCGAACAGCGCACCGGCGGCGCGCAGGCCGGGTGGGGCGCCTGATGCCCGCCCGAGGAGAGGAGACCATGCCGAACCGCACCGTCCACGACCTGATCGCGCGCAGCAACCGGCTGGGCGCCGACCCGCGCAACACCAACTACGCCGGCGGCAACACCTCCGCCAAGGGCCGCGACGTCGACCCCGTCACCGGGCAGGAGGTGGACCTGATGTGGGTGAAGGGCTCCGGCGGCGACCTGGGCACCCTCACCGAGCAGGGGCTGGCGGTGCTGCGGCTCGACCGGCTGCGCGCGCTGTCCGCGGTCTACCCCGGACCGGACCGGGAGGACGAGATGGTCGCCGCGTTCGACCACGTGCTGCACGGCAGGGGCGGTGCCGCGCCGTCCATCGACACCGCGATGCACGGCCTCGTCGACGCCTGCCACGTGGACCACCTGCACCCGGACAGCGGCATCGCGATCGCCACCGCCGCCGACGGGCCGCGGCTGACCGAGGAGATCTTCGGCGACCGGGTGGTGTGGGTGCCGTGGCGGCGGCCCGGCTGGCAGCTCGGCGAGGACATCGCCGAGATCCGGCGCACCCACCCGCGGGCCGTCGGCACCGTCCTCGGCGGGCACGGCATCACCGCGTGGGGCGGCACCGCCGAGGAGTGCGAGCGGAACTCGCGGTGGATCATCGACACCGCCGCCGAGCACATCGCCGAGCACGGCAGGCCCGAGCCGTTCGGCGCGGTCCTCGACGGGTACGCACCGCTGCCCGCCGCGGAGCGCCGGGCCAGGGCAGCGGCGCTCGCCCCCGTGCTGCGCGGGCTGGTCAGCACCGACCGGCGGCAGGTGGGTCGCTTCACCGACGGGCCCGAGGTGCTGGAATTCCTGTCCCGCGCGGAACATCCGCGGCTGGCGGCGCTCGGCACCAGCTGCCCGGACCACTTCCTGCGCACCAAGGTCGCGCCGCTGGTGCTGGACCTGCCCGCGACCGCGACCGTCGAGGAATCGGTGGCGCGGCTGCGGGAGCTGCACGAGCGGTACCGCGCGGACTACGCGGCCTACTACCGGCGGCACGCCACCCCGGACTCACCGCCGATGCGCGGTGCCGATCCGGCGATCGTGCTCGTGCCCGGCGTGGGCATGTTCAGCTACGGCGCCGACGCGCAGACCGCCCGGGTGGCGGGCGAGTTCTACGTGAACGCGATCAACGTGATGCGCGGGGCGGAGGCGCTGTCCACCTACTCCCCCATCGAGGAGGCGGAGAAGTTCCGCATCGAGTACTGGGAGCTGGAGGAGGCGAAGCTGCGGCGGCGGCCCGCGCCGAAACCGCTCGCCACGAAGGTCGCGCTGGTCACCGGGGCGGCCTCCGGCATCGGCAAGGCCACCGCCGCCCGCCTCGCCCGCGACGGCGCCACCGTGGTGCTCGCCGACCTCGACGCCGCGAAGGCCCGGGAGGCCGCGGCCGAACTCGGGTCCGCCGACGTGGCGATCGGCGTCGGCGCCGACGTCACCGACGAGGACGCGGTGCGCGCCGCCGTGGACGCGGCGGTGCTCGCGTACGGCGGGCTCGACGTGGTGGTCAACAACGCCGGCCTGTCGCTGTCGAAACCGCTGCTGGAGACCACCGCCGCCGACTGGGACCTGCAGCACGACGTGATGGCGAAGGGCTCGTTCCTGGTCAGCAAGGCGGCCGCGCGGGTGCTGATCGACCAGGGGCTCGGCGGCGACGTCGTGTACGTCGTGTCGAAGAACGGGGTGTTCGCCGGGCCGAACAACATCGCCTACTCGGCGACCAAGGCGGACCAGGCGCACCAGGTGCGGCTGCTGGCGGCCGAGCTCGGCGGGCACGGTGTCCGCGTCAACGGCGTCAACCCGGACGGTGTGGTGCGCGGCAGCGGGATCTTCGCCGGTGGCTGGGGCGCGCAGCGGGCCCAGGTGTACGGCGTCGCCGAGGAGGACCTGGGCGAGTTCTACGCCCAGCGCACCCTGCTCAAGCGCGAGGTGCTGCCCGAGCACGTGGCGAACGCGGTGTTCGCGCTGCTCGGCGGCGACCTCAGCCACACCACCGGGCTGCACGTGCCGGTGGACGCCGGGGTCGCCGCGGCGTTCCTGCGATGAGCGGCACCGTCGCCGCCGTCGACCTCGGCGCCACCAGCGGGCGGGTCGTGCTCGGGCACGCCGGGCCGGGCGAGCTGTGGATGCGCGAGCTCGCCCGGTTCCCGAACGGGCCGGTGCGGGTGCGCGGGTCGCTGCACTGGAACGTGCTGGAGCTGCACCGGCAGGTGTGCGCGGCCCTGGAGCTGGCGGCGCACGAAGCGGATCCGGTGAGCGTCGGCATCGACTCGTGGGCGGTGGACTACGCGCTGCTGCGCGGCGGCCGGATGCTCGGGACGCCGCACCACTACCGGGACGAGCGCACCAAAGCCGCCGTGGCCGACGTGCACTCGGTGATCGGGCCGGCGGAGCTGTACGAGGTCAACGGGTTGCAGCACCTGCCGTTCAACACGATCTTCCAGCTGGCCGCGGACCGGCGCAGCGGGCTGCTGGCGGCGGCCGAGCGGATGCTGCTGCTGCCGGACCTGCTGGCGTACTGGCTGACCGGCGAGCAGGTCGCCGAACGCACCAACGCCTCCACCACGGGGCTGCTGGACGTGCGCACCGCCGAGTGGTCGGAGTCGCTGGCGGCGCGCCTCGGCCACGACCGCGGGCTGCTGCCGCCGCTGGTGTCGCCGGGTGAGCGGATCGGTGCGCTCGACACCGGCGTGCCGGTCACCGCGGTCGGGTCGCACGACACCGCCTCCGCGGTGGTCGCGGTGCCCGCCCGGGACGAGTCGTTCGCCTACATCTCCTGCGGGACGTGGTCGCTGGTCGGCGTCGAGCTGGAGCGCCCGCTGCTGTCGGAGGCGGGCCGGGCCGCGAACTTCACCAACGAGCTCGGCGTCGACGGGCGGATCCGGTACCTGCACAACGTGATGGGCCTGTGGCTGCTCACCGAATGCGTCGCGGAGTGGGAGCGCACCGGACCGGCCGTGGACCTGCCCGCGCTGCTGGCGGCGGCCGCCGAGGTGCCGCCGGTGGCCGAGTTCGACGCGGACGACCCGCGGTTCCTCGCGCCCGGCGACATGCCCGCGCGCATCACCGCGTGGCTGACCGAGCACGACCGGCCGGTTCCCCGCGACCGCGCCGAGTTCACCCGGTGCATCCTGGAGAGCCTCGCGTCCGCGTACGCGGAATCCGTGGCGCGGCTGGAGATCCTCACCGGACGCGCGCTGTCCGCGGTGCACGTCGTCGGCGGCGGGGCGCGGAACGAGCTGCTGTGCCGGTTGACCGCCGAACGCACCGGCCGGCCGGTCGTCGCCGGGCCGGTCGAGGCCACCGCCCTCGGCAACGTCCTCGTGCAGGCCCGCGCCGCCGGGCTGCTGACCGGTGGCCTGGAATCGCTCCGGGCGCTGGTCCGGTCGACCGCGGAACCCCGCACCTACCGGCCCGGTGAGGTCAGAGCGCGCTGATCCGCGTCCCGTCCACTTCGGGCAGCGCGTCGATGACGCTGCGCAGGTGCTCGCGCATCGCCTGCTCGGCCGCCACCGGGTCGCCCGCGCAGATGGCGTCGACGATCGCCAGGTGCTGCGGCAGCGACACGCCGGGGCGGCCGGGGTGCAGCGCGAGGCGGAACTGGTGGCGCACGTTCTGCCCGCGCAGCCTGCTGAGCACCTCGTGCGCCGTGCGCTGCCCGCTGACGCGCAGGACCAGGGAGTGCAGCCGCTTGTTCAGCTCCGAGTAACCCCACACGTCGCCGCCGGCGACCGCGGCCCGCATCTGGTCGGCGATCTCGCGCAGCTCGGCCTTGTCGTCGTCGGTGGCGCGTTCGGCGGCGCGTGCCGCGCACAGGCCTTCGACGACCATCCGCACCTCGGTGATCTCGATGGCCTCGTCGAGCGGCACGGCGCGCACCCGGGCGCCGCGGTTCTGCACGCGTTCCACGAGGCCTTCGGTGGCCAGCTGCACCAGCGCGTTGCGGACCGCGCCGCGACCCGCGTCGAACTGCTCGGAGAGCTCGGCCTCCACCAGGCGCTGGTTGGGCGCGAAGTCGCCGCGGGTGATCGCGTCCCGGATCTCGTCGACCACCGCCGACCGCCCGGAGTCGCGCTTCGCTGTCGTCACTGGCCTACCCCGTACCGATGATTGCGAACAATTTTGTCCACCGAGTCTAACCGCCGGCCTCGGAGCGCTGCCGCGAGGAGCGCGGACCGCGGAACCGGATGGTCAGACTCGCCAGCGCCATCATCGCCGCGCCGAACAGGCCGGTGACCGCGAACGCGGTGAAACCGAGGTCGGCGCGGCCCGCGGCGAGCAGCGCACCGCCGAGCCACGGCCCGAAGACCGCGCCGAAGCGCCCCATCCCGGCCACCCAGCCCAGCGCGGTGTCCCGGTCGCCCGCGTCGTGGTGGGTGCCGACGGCCGCGTAGACCATGCTCTGCCCGCTGAACAGCAGGAGCCCGGCGAAGAACACCACGACGTAGAGCACCGCCACCGGCAGGTGCACGCCCAGCAGGTGCACGAACACCGCGGTCAGCGCGAACCAGGCGACCACGATCCGCCGTGCCCCGACCAGGTCGGCGAGCCGGCCGGCCACGACCATGCCGCCGATGCCGCCGACGTTGAGCGCGGTGGAGAACAGCAGCGCGTCACCGGTCTCGTAGCCGAGGTCACCCATGATCTTCGGCAGCCACTGCCCCACCCCGTACACCAGCATCAGCCCGGCGAAGGAGGTGAGCCAGAACAGCAGCGTCACCGGCCACCGCCCGCCGCGGAACAGCGCCCGCAGGCCCGCCCAGCGGTGCGGGGGGCCCCGGGGGGGGGGGGGGGGGGGGGGGGGGGGGGGGGGGGGGGGGGGGCCCGCGCCCCCCCCCCCGGCCCCCCCCCCCCGCCGGGGGGGGGGGGGCCCCCCCCCCCCCCGGGGGGGTAG